>NZ_JBTNDQ010000010.1:0-198050 GCF_054510915.1 Pseudarthrobacter arbutini
AAGACCCACAGCGCCGATGGTACTGCACCCGGGAGGGTGTGGGAGAGTAGGTCACCGCCGGAACATCATTAAATGGTCGAGAGCCCCCCAACCACCAGGTTGGGGGGCTCTCCCACGTTAACCACCCACACCACAAACACCCCCCCAACGCACAACCAGCCCGGCACCCCACCGAAACCGCCGCCCCCACCACACCTGCCGCCGTCGTGCACCACACAACCCGGCACCCGAAGTGACAGAGCGTCCGGCTGAACGTCGCACGAACTGAGAGAGCATCCGGCGGAACACTGCAGGAACTGCGAGAGCGTCCGCTGAGGGCGCAATTCCCCCGCAATTCCCCGGAAAACCGGTGATTTTAGTCAAAAAATGGCGGAAACACGCGGAATTTGCGGACCTCGCGGGCCCAAGCTGGTAAGTTTTCGAACAGTGGCTTGCACGCATGCCGCGTTCAGGCTCCAGAAATCGTGACCGTCCAGGAGGACATCAATGGCTAAGAACCGTAGTGAACTTGTTTCAGAGGTAGCAGGCAAGGCCGGCACCAGCCAGGCAGCCGTCAACTCCGTCCTCGATGCACTGTTCGAGGTATTCGAGACTTCCGTCGCCGCCGGCGAGAAGATCACCATCCCGGGCTGGCTCGCAGTTGAGCGCACCGACCGTGCAGCACGCACCGGCCGCAACCCGCAGACGGGCGAGACCATCCAGATCGCGGCAGGCCACAGCGTCAAGCTGACCGCCGGCTCCAAGCTGAAGGCTGCAGTCGCCAAGAAGAAGTAGTCTTCTTCAGCAACAGCAGCAAAGGAGCGGCAACCTCAGGGTTGCCGCTCCTTTGCTTTAAGCCGATTCTGCTTTAATCCGATTCGCCGCGCGGGCACCCGTAGCGGACAATGGATAGGTGCCTTCTGCAGCAAAATCCCGTCCCACAGCACCCCAGCCAGGCCCCGACAGGGGCGCCCCGGCCAGGGCTGGCGGCGTCGTGGGGATTTCCCGGCCGTGGCAGCTCGCGGGCCTTGCAGCCCTCTTCCTGGGACTGACAGCGGCACTCCTTTTCTCCGGCGCCGCCGCGGCCCGTGAGGTCTCTGACCCGGGGGCACTGGTCCGCTGGGGGCTTCCCGTCAGCAAGGCCATCCACAACGTGGCACTGGCGACGGTGATCGGCGGACTGATCTTCGCCGTCGGCATCCTCCCCAGAACTGCGGGTCCCCGGTCGCGGACCCACACCGGCGGCGCTCCGGAACATCCGGCGTTCGCCCGGGCCCTGGCCATTGCTGCCGCTGCGGGTGCTGCCTGGACGCTGTCAGCGGTGGCCGTGCTGGTCCTTACTTACTCAGACGTTGCCGGACAGGCCGTTGGCGGGGACGCGGAGTTCACCCGCGCCCTGGTGTACTTCATGACGGACATCGAGACCGGCCGGGCATGGTTGAGCGTGACCATCATCGCGGCCGTGGTGACCACGGCGCTGTTCGGTGTCAGATCCCTTGGCGGCCTTGCCCTCACGCTGATCCTGGCGCTGGCCGGGCTGGTTCCCGCCGCGCTGATCGGCCACTCCTCAAGCTCGTCGGACCATGAAGGCGCCATCAACTCCCTGGGCCTGCACCTTGTGGGCGTCAGCGCGTGGGTTGGCGGCATCGTCGTCCTGGCGCTGCTGTCCGGAATCCTGACCGGCTCGAAGCCCGGCACGGCCGCCGACATTACCGAACCGACGCTGCGGCGGTTCTCCTCCCTGGCCGGCTTTGCGTTTGTGCTCGTCTTTGCCTCCGGCGTCATCAATGCCAGCATCCGCATCACCAACTGGGGTGACCTTTTTGGTTCCCCCTACGGACAGCTGATCCTCGCGAAATCGGCAGCCACCCTGGTCCTTGGCGGCATCGGTTTGATGCACCGGCAATGGGTGATCCCCCAGCTGGGCCGCAAAGGCTTGGCCATGTCCTCACGCCGCGTGCTGTGGCAGCTGGTGCTCGTGGAGCTCCTGGTTATGGGAGCCACCTCCGGCGTCGCCGTGGCCCTGAGCCGGTCGGCCCCGCCGCAGCCCACCACGTTTGCGCCGGACGCGTCGCCGGCCTTTATCCTCACCGGCTACGAACTGCCGCCTGAACTGACGCCGGAACGCTGGCTGACGGAGTGGCGCTTTGACTGGCTCTGGGTGGCCGTGGTGCTCTTCGGGCTGGTGGCCTACTTCCTGGGCGTCGCCAAGGTGCTTGGACGCGGCGACAAGTGGCAGTGGTTCCGCGCAGTGAATTGGGTGATCGGCCTCCTGGTGCTGACCTTCATCACGTCAGGGCCGCCGTCGGTCTATGGCAGGATCCTCTTCTCCGCGCACATGGTGGACCACATGGCGCTGACCATGGTGGCACCCATCTTCCTGGTGCTCGGCGCCCCGGTGACGCTGGCCCTGCGGGCGTTGCCTGCCCGCGGCGACGGCACCCGGGGGGCGCGCGAATGGCTGCTCGTGTTTATCCACTCCAAGTTCTCCCAGCTGGTAACGCACCCCATCTTCGCGGCGGCCAATTTCGCGGGGTCCATCGTGCTGTTCTACTACTCGGACGCGTTTGGCTTCGCCATGCGGGACCACGTAGGCCACGAGCTCATGACCCTGCACTTCTCGCTCACGGGTTACATCTTCATCCTGAGCATGATCGGCACGGACCCGTTGCCCCGCCGCGCACCGTATCCCATGCGCCTGCTCCTGCTGCTGGCGACCATGGGCTTCCACGCGTTCTTCGGCGTCGCCATCATGGGCGGCACCAGCCTGCTGGCGGCCGACTACTTCGGCAACCTTGGCCGCGCCTGGGGGCCGTCGGCTCTCCTGGACCAGCAGATGGGCGGGGCCGTGGCCTGGGGCATCGGGGAAGTGCCCACCCTCCTGGTGGCACTTGGCGTGGCCATCATGTGGTCCCGGTCCGATCAACGGGAGACCAAGCGCGTGGACCGGGCGGCGGACAGGAATAACGACGCCGATCTCACTGCTTACAACGATATGTTTGCCAAATTGGCTGAACGCGATGCCAGATTGGCTGAACGCAACTCAAAGCTGGAAGGACGCTGATGAGCGAAACCGTACGCACCCAACACCGGGTCCGCGCCTCCGAACTGGTGGGCCGCAACTGGCTCAACACCGGCGGCAAGTCGCTGGACCTCGAAGCCCTGCGCGGCAAGATCGTGCTGCTCGACTTCTGGACCTTCTGCTGCATCAACTGCCTGCACGTCCTCGATGAGCTGCGCCCGCTCGAGGAACAGTACTCCGACGTCCTGGTCACCGTGGGCGTCCACTCGCCCAAGTTTGAGCACGAAGCAGATCCCGTGGCCCTGGCCGCCGCCGTGGAACGCTACGAGATCCACCACCCCGTCCTGGACGACCCCGAGCTGGAGACCTGGAAGGCGTACACGGCGCGCGCCTGGCCCACCCTGGTGGTCATCGACCCCGAGGGCTACATCGTGGCGCACCTGTCCGGCGAAGGCCACGCTGACGGCCTGGCCGTGCTCGTCCCCGAGCTGATCGCCGAGCACGAGGCCAAAGGCACACTGCACCGCGGCTCCGGCCCGTACGTGGCGCCGGAAGCGACCTCGGGCACGCTGCGCTTCCCCGGCAAGGCTCTGTTCCTGCCCGCCGGGCGCGGTTCCGCCGGACCCGGTTCAGGCGCCCAGGGTTCAGGCGTGCAGGGAGCGTCCGACGGCGGGACTCCGGCTGCCGCGGATACCGCCACCGGGGGTTCCTGGCTGGTAACCGACACGGGCCACCACCGTCTCGTGGAGCTGGGCAACGACTTCCAGACGGTGCTGCGCACCTACGGCTCCGGAACCAAGGGACACGCTGACGGCCCGGCGGCCGCCGTCGACTCCGTCCAGCCGACCGCACGGTTCAACGAGCCGCAGGGCCTCGTGCTGCTTCCGGAAGAGGTGGCAGCGAAGGCGGGCTACGACGTCGTGATTGCAGACTCCGTCAACCACCGCCTCCGGGGGCTCTCGCTCACGGACGGCAAGGCCACGACGATTGTTGGCAACGGTGTGCAGCGCCTGCTGGAAACCGGCCCCGCGCGCGTGGACGAAGACGCTGCCGGTTTCACGGGCCAGCTCAGCGAGCACCCGCTGGAAGTGTCCCTCAGCTCGCCGTGGGACGTCGTCTGGTCCACCAAGCTCAACGCGGTGGTGATCGCCATGGCCGGCACGCACCAGATCTTCAGCTTCGACCCCCTCACCGGCGCCGTGGCAATTATTGCCGGCAACGGCCTGGAGGGTTTGCTGGACGGGCCCGCCCACGAAGCCTGGTTCGCTCAGCCCTCCGGCCTGGCCGAGGACGCCGACGGCAACATCTGGGTGGCGGACTCCGAAACCTCCGCCATCCGCAAGCTGGTCATTGACGACGGCGGCACGGTCACCGTGGTGACTGCCGTGGGCAAGGGCCTGTTCGACTTCGGCTTCCGCGACGGCCCCGCCTCCGAGGCACGCCTCCAGCACCCCCTCGGCGTCACCGTCCTGCCCGACGGCTCCATTGCCATCGCCGACACCTACAACGGTGCCGTGCGGCGCTACGACCCCGCCGCCGGGACCGTGTCCACGCTGGCCCGCGGACTTTCGGAACCCTCCGACGTGATTGTGGACCACACGCACGCCGCTGGCTCCGAGCCGCTGCTGGTGGTGGTTGAGGCCAACAAGCACCAGCTGGTCTACGTGCCCATCCCCAAGGAAGCCCAGCAGGTGGACGAGGGCGCCTCGCAGACTCACCGGCCCAAGAGCCCGGTCGCCCCCGGGCTGCTCGAGCTGACCGTGCGCTTCACCGCGCCCACCGGGCAGAAGCTCGACGACCGCTGGGGCGACCCCACGCAGCTGAAGATCTCCTCCACCCCGCCGGAGCTGCTTGTGGCCGGCGGAGGAACCTCGGTGGGGCTCCTCCGCACGCTGGAACTGGCTTCCGACATTCCGGAGGGCATCCTGCACATCACCGCCCGCGCCGCGGCCTGCGACGGCCCGGAGGATGCGGACGGCGAGATCCCGGACCACGCCGCCTGCCACCTGTACCAGCAGGACTGGGGCATCCCAGTTCTCCTGACGGACGACGGCGACACCGAGTTGGTCCTGGACCTGCGCGGAATGGACTGATCACCGCCGCCGCTACGGCTTTGCGGCGCCGGCTTGCTGAGCCGGTGTGAAGAGGCTGCCTTCTGTGACTTGATGTCACGGGAGGCAGCCTTTTGCGCGCCGCGGGCTGGGATGGCCGCGGATTTCCGGGGTTAACGTCTCCGCTCGTGGCCAAAAGCGTGCTACACGAGGCCCGCCGGTAGCCGGGGCTAGCGCCTAGTAGCTCAGGAGCGGGGTGACCCTGATGGTGTCGCCGGCGACGTCCAGGCGGGTGGTGAAGCTGAAGTCCACCTCTTCGTTGAGCGGGGACCAGGCGCCCGTGAAGGAACTCTGCTGGACCGCCTCCACCTTGGCCTTCCCGTCGAGGGGAGCAACCACCCAGCGGCCGTCAAAGGGCTCGATGGATATCTCCGGGTACTCCGTGATGGTCCACTTGATGGTGCCGTCGTCCACGTTGTTGGTGCTGGCGAAGTAGAAGGGGCAGTCCGGCTGCAGCTTCTGCTGCTTCACAGCTTCGGCGGCGCAGGTGTCCAGGAACTCCTGGACCTTCGCGCCCACATCCTTCCGCAGCTGGTCGGTGGCCTCGGTCAGCAGGTTTAACGGAGCCGCCGGGACATCGCGGGATGTCACCGTGGCGCGTGTGGCGGGCGCGGCGAAGTATTCACCGTTCAGGGAGGCTTCGTATTCACCCGGATAGAACACGGCAAACGAATTTCTCCCTTGGGGCATGTTCACCGGCACGCCGTTGAGGTTGGCTTCGCTGGCATTCACCACCGTCAGGCCCACCGTGGGCAGCCGCGACGGCACAAACGCCCACGTATTAAAGAACAGCCATTCCGTGCCGGTCTTCTCCAGCAGGAACTCGGTGCGAAGCCTGCTGCCATCGATCGTGTACTGCACGGGCACCATGACCTGGTTGCCCGAGCGTTCCTCGGCTTCGCCGATGCTGACGTTCGCCAGCCGGGAAGAGGCCGTCTGCAGCGCTGTGCCGTCGAGCATGGCGGCGTTGCTGGGCGGCACAGTGGCCCGCAACAGACCCAGCGCCCTGCCGCCGTCGCCCTCGTGGAGGGCGTCGAGATACTCCCGGACAGGCTGCTGTGGACTCGCCACCGTATCGTTCACCACGTTGACCCCAACGACGGCCGCGGCCACGGCAAGCATGAGGCCAAGCAGCCACCCTGCTGCCATCCTCACCAACGCCTGACTCATCTGCACTTCACTTACGTTACCTGCAAGCCCACTGAACACAGGTGTCGCCGCCGCCCCGTGTAGCGGGGTGCGGCGGCTTTCCTGATGCCCGACGGCGGGAAGTCCAGGGCGGGACATCGTCCGGTTTTGCCTACCGGCGGCGCCGGGACGAGGTGCCGAAGACGCCGCGGAGCAGCTCCCGGCCAAGCTGCGTGCCCAGGGAACGGACCATACTCTTCAGCCCGCCGCCCAGTGCCCCGCCGAGTGCACCGGCGATGTCGCCCACCATCCCGCCGCCGGCCGGGGCCGCAGGCTCCGGTGCACGCCGCGCGGGCGCATCAGTGCCGGCACCACGATCCGGCGCGGGACGGCTGCTGGGCCGGCCCAGGATTTCCTCTTCGATCCTGCGGGCCTCGGCGTCGACGTCGGCCTGGTCCGAACCTGCCTGCCCCGGCCCTGGCTGCCCGGAAGTCCCCGGAACCGGGGGCTCGCCGGGCGCGGCTCCGCCGGTGGGCGCAGCGCCCTTGCCGGTGAGCTTCTCGTAGGCGGAGACGTTGTCCACGGCGGTCCCGTACTTTGGGAGCAACGCGGACCCGCCCACCGTGCTCTTGATGAGCTCCGCAGTGCTGGGGCCCATGACGGATTCCGGGGCGCGCAGGCGAGTGTGCGCGACCGGCGTCGGGGCGCCCTTCTCATTCATGACGGTAATGACGGCCTCGCCGATCCCCGCGGACGTGAGGGTCTCCTCGAGGTCATAATCGCTCATCGGGAACGTGGACACGGTGGCTTTCAGGGCCTTGGCGTCCTCCGGGGTGAAGGCGCGGAGGGCGTGCTGGATGCGGTTGGCCAGCTGGCCCAGGACGTCGGCCGGGACGTCCTTGGGGGTCTGGGTGACGAAGAAGATCCCCACACCCTTGGAACGGATCAGCCGGACCGTGGTGGTGATGGCGTTCAGGAAGGCCTTGGACGCGCCGTTGAACAGCAGGTGGGCCTCATCGAGGAAGAACACCAGTTTGGGCTTGTCCAGGTCGCCGGCTTCGGGGAGGTCCTCGAACAGGTCAGCCAGCAGCCACATCAGGAAGGTCGAGAACAGCATCGGCTTGGTCTGCAGCGTGGGCAGCTCCAGGCAGGTGATAACGCCGCGCCCGTCCGGGGCGGTCCGGAGCAGCTCGGCGGTGTCGAACTCAGGCTCGCCGAAGAACCGTTCCAGGCCCTGCGCTTCGAGATTCACCAGTTCGCGGAGGATGACGCCGGCGGTGGCCTTGGACAGGCCGCCCAGTTCCTCCAGCTCGTCCTTGCCCTCGTCCGAGGTGAGGAACTGGATGACCGCGCGGAGGTCCTTGAGATCGATCAGCTCAAGGTTGTTCTTGTCCGCAAAGTGGAAGACCAGCTGCAGGCTGGATTCCTGGGTGTCATTGAGCTCCATCACACGCGAGAGCAGGATGGGGCCAAACGAGGTGATGGTGGCACGGACGGGAATGCCGTTGCCGTCGCCGCCCAGGGCCAGGAACTCCACCGGGAACGTCTTGCCGGCCCAGACCTGGCCGATGCTGTCCGTGCGCGCCTTCAGCTTCTCGCTGCCGGCGGCCGCAGTGGCCAGGCCGGACAGGTCACCCTTGATGTCCGCGAGGAACACGGGAACTCCGGCCGCGGACAGCTGCTCGGCCATCATGTGCAGCGTGACGGTCTTGCCGGTGCCGGTGGCGCCTGCTACGAGGCCGTGCCTGTTCATCATGGCCAGCGGCAGGCGGACCTGGGCTTCCTTGTGGAGTTCGCCGTCCACAATGGCGGCACCCAACTCGATGGTGGCACCCTCCAGGGTGTAGCCCTTCTGGATGGTGGCGAGCTTTTCTGCAGTGGTTTTGTTGGCCATGCCGCTAGCTTAGCGGGGCCGCCGGGAGACTCTTGGTGAACGCGAGCGACCTGATGATCTCCGGATCCTGGTCCAGGTCGAACTGCGGCTCATAACCCGAGGTGAGGTACAGGTGCTTGGCTTCAGGCTGGCGCGGACCGGTGGTCAGGAAGACTCGACGATAGCCCCGGCGGGCCGCCAGCGCCTCCAGCTCCGCGAGGACGAAACGGGCGAGCCCGCGGCGGCGGTGCGCCGAGTGGGTCCAGATCCGCTTGAACTCCGCCGTCTCGTTGTCGTACCGGCGGAACGCGCCGCCGGCTATGGACCCGCCGTTTTCCTGGACCACCAGCAGCGCGCCGCCCGGTCCCTTGAATTCCGACGCCGGGTAGCGGTTGAGTTCGTCGGCCGCGGCTCCGCGGCCAAAGAGGTCACCGTAGCGGGAATCGTATTCCACGGCCAGCTCATCCAGGAGCGGGCGGACCCGCGGATCGTGCATGGGTAGGTTCAGGACGGTGAGTTCGGACCTGTTTAGTGCGGACCTGTTCAGTGCCGCCGGGTTCAGTGGCGCCTGTGTGAGGGCGTCCGGGGTCAGTGGCGCCGGGTTGGCGGGGATGCTGGTTTTCACGTTCATTGTTCAGGCTCTTCCGACGGCGGCGGGTTCGGCAGGTGCGGCTTGGCCGGCCGTGCGGGACGAGGCCAGCTCTGCCGCGACGCCGAGGACACTTCTGGCCAGGGCGTCGTTCTCGCGGAACGGGGCGGCGTTGGTGCCGGGTCTGGCGAAGGCGCCGGCGCCCCAGCCGGACGTTCCCGGCCCCACGCCGAAGAGCCGCCCGCCTGCCCGGCCGTGCCCGTCCAGCAGTTCGTGCCGGTCCGAGACGAGCAGCTTTCCGGTGGAGTGGATGCCGTCCGCCGTGAGCAGCTGCTGTTCGCTTCCCAGCCCGGACAAATGGAGCGACGCCAATATCGGGTTGAGCGACCGGGCCACGGATGTCGCCGGCAGCCGCGCTTCGATGAACGCTGCGGTCCGGACGGCAAATCCTGCCTGCGGGGACGTAGCCACAAACTCGCCGGTGGACTCATCCGCCATGACGCTAAGGCCCGGGCCAAGGAACCGCAGCAGCCCGGCCCGGTGCAGGGCCAGCATCTCGCGCAGCCGGCGCGGGGGCGGCCCGGAGTCCACGAAACTGAAGAATCCATGCCACCAGCCGTGGACGGTCTGCTGGGACCGGGCGTTGAGCCGCTCAGCGGGAACCAGCCGGCCCAGGTCCATGTACACCTTCAGCAGCGCCACAAAGAGTGCCAGCGTCTCCGGATGGTCCGGGCTGTCGCGGAGGGCGAGATCCTGCTCGATGTACCGGGCCACGGCCTCCTGGACGTCGGCGGATCCGCTAAACAACGCCCCGGCGAACGGCCGGTCCAGGGCCTCGAGGTCCAGGCGCAGGGCGGGGTCCGGGACGGAGGATGCCACCAGCTCCTCCCGTCCAGTGCTGTACCAGTCCAGCTCGGCGAAGCGGGCCGAAAACTCCGGCCAGCCGGCGCTCACGCGGTCCGGGCTGCCGGTGAACAGCTCCCGGTAGTACCTGTAGCCGGCTTCCTTGGCGATGAGGGGCCACAGGTGGTCCTGGAAATCGAGCTCGGCGTGCTGCTCCAGCAGTGCGTCCACGGCTGCGGCGGTGAAGAAGCGCAGGCTGCCGGGAGCCTCGCCGCGCAGGGCCGCGGAAAGCTTGGAGTGGTAGGGCACCCCGCGCCGCGACCCGGCCCACAGCCGCGGCTCCCTGCCGGACGCCCGGTACCGCAGGCCGCCGTCGGGTGTTTCCTCGAACCGGCCGCCGCGCCCTTCCATCAGCAGCACCATCAGGTCCACAAACGCCAGGCCCATCCCGGCCACAATGACGTCCTGGCCCGGGACGAGGGCTGAATAGTCGACGTCGGTGGTGTAGCTGGGTGCCGCATGGAAGGCGCCGTGCCGGGCGGCGAAGCCGGACCAGCCGGCGGAGGCGGCGTCCGGCTGTGAATCCGTGTGGCCGAGTGCGGTGACCACGACGTCGGCCCGCAACGTCCCGCCGTTGGCCAGCCGCACGAGGTGCGTGCCGGCGTCGTCCGCGGTTGTGGAGGAGAAGTCACCGGCACGCTCAACTGCCACTGCGGTGGTGCGGTGGACGGTGACCGTCCCGCCGAGTTTCGCAGCTGCCCGGCGGAAGAACCATTCCAGGTACTGGCTGTGGAGTTGGCGGGTGGGGAAGGTGGCGCCCGTCAGTGCACGCAACTGCTCACGGATGGCAACGGGAAAATCCGGCACGTCCGTGATGGAACCGTCGAGGACGCCGGCGGCCCATCCGGCGAGCCCGGGCCCGTCGGCGGCGGGGCCCTCGCATGCCACGGAGGAATCGGTGAACATGGTGACATCCGCGGCGGCCGAGTTGAGCATGAGGCCGGGGTGCTGGTCGTAGCGCCAGATCCGCCCCGAACCCGGCTCATACGGTTCCACCACGTGGAGGTCCAGCGGGCCGGGGAAGAGCTCGTCCCGGTTGGCGGCCAGCCGCTCCAGCACCCCTGCCGCCCGCGGACCGCCGCCGATGAAGACAACCGAGGGGGCGTTCGCTGGCATGGTGGCTCCTGATCGGGTCGGTGCGGGCGGTGTGGCGGGAATGGGACGGTGTGGGCGGGGCCGCCCGGACGGGTGGCTGAGTGCCCATGCTAGGCAGCGTTGACGGCGGCGGTCGACGGGCCGGTAATGCCCGTTAACTCCGCGTCACAGCAGGTCAAGAGACGCAAGAAACCGACGCATGACGCTGTGCGAAGCCGGGTGAAGTTATGCAACCTGCTGCCTTGCTGCCCCTTTCCTGACCGCCCTAGATTGGCAGCCAGCAGCCCGGAGCAACCCGTTCCGGCACCGAAAATCCCGACGCATCAGAAGCGAGGTGGCGCATGAGTTCAGCAGCAACCGACGTGGCCCAGCCGGCAGAGTCAGCACAGTCAGCAAAAGCACGGCAGGCCGCCGAGCCGGCGCCCACCGCGGCGGCCACCGACTACTCCGGGTTCCCCCTGGTGGCCGCGAAGCATCCGTGGCGCTGGGTGGGAACGGCAGCGGTAGCCCTCGCCATTGTTGCCGTCGCGTGGTCGCTGGCCACCAACCCGCGCTGGGAGTGGGGCGTAGTGGCGCAGTGGTTCACCGCCCAGTCCGTAGTGAACGGGCTTCTGGAGACGCTCAAGCTGACGGCCATTTCCGGCCTGCTGGGGTTTGTCCTGGGCTTCATCCTCGGGCTGATGCGGCTGTCCGCCTCGCCGCTGCTGGTCTCCGTTTCCTGGACGTTCTCCTGGATCTTCCGCTCCACCCCGCTGCTGGTGCAGATGCTGCTCTGGTACAACCTGGGCTATCTGTACGAGAAGATCAGCCTGGGGATCCCGTTCACGGATGTCCGCTTCTTCGAGGTGCAGACCACCACACTGATCAGCCAGTTTGCGGCAGCAGTGTTGGGGCTGACCCTGAACCAGGCCGCCTACTCGGCGGAAATCATCCGCGGCGGCATCCTGTCCGTGGACCAGGGGCAGCTCGAAGCCGCAGCCGCGCTGGGCATTCCCGCCTGGCGCCGGTCCACCCGTATCGTCCTGCCGCAGGCCATGCGGGCCATCCTGCCCACGGCGTTCAACGAGATCATCGGCCTGGTCAAGGGCACCTCCATCGTCTACGTCCTGGCCTATTCTGAGCTGTTCTACACCGTGCAGGTCATCTACAACCGCACCCAGCAGGTCCTGCCGCTGCTCCTGGTGGCCACGCTCTGGTACGTGGTGATCACCTCCGTCCTCAGCGTCTTCCAGTACTACATCGAACGGCACTACTCCAAGGGCGCCGTCCGGACCCTGCCGCTGACGCCGCTCCAGAAGGCCCGCAAATTCTTCGCCACCCACGCCGTGGCACCCAACCGTGCAAGGAGCCCCCGTTGAGCACCGCTACTGCCACCCGCGGCCTCGTGGAAATCACCAAAGTCCGGAAGTCCTTCGGCGCCACCGATGTCCTCAAGGGCATCACCCTGACCGTTGAACCCGGGGGCGTGGCCGTGATCGTTGGCCCGTCCGGCTCCGGCAAATCCACCCTGCTGCGCACCATCAACCACCTGGAAAAGGTGGACGGCGGCCACATCGCCATCGACGGAAAACTGGTGGGCTATGAGGTCCGCGGCAGGCGGCTGCACGAGCTTCGCGAGAAGGCGATCCTGAAGCAGCGCACCGAAATCGGCATGGTGTTCCAGAACTTCAACCTCTTCCCGCACCTCACCGCGCTGGAGAACGTGGCCGAAGCGCCCGTCGTCGCGCAGGGCCGGTCCAAGGAGGAAGCCCGCCGCCGCGGCCTGGAACTCCTGGACCGCGTTGGCCTCAAAGACCGAGCCGGCGCGTACCCCCGGCAGCTGTCGGGCGGCCAGCAGCAACGCGTGGCCATTGCCCGTGCACTGGCGCTGAACCCGAAAATCCTGCTGTTCGACGAGCCCACCTCCGCCCTGGACCCCGAGCTGGTGAACGAGGTCCTCGACGTCATCCGCGAACTCGCGAAGTCCGGCACCACCCTGATCATCGTCACCCACGAGATGGGGTTCGCCCGCGACGTGGCGGACACCGTGGTGTTTATGGACGAGGGCCAGATCGTGGAACAGGGCAGCGCGGAACAGATCTTCACCAACCCGCAGGAACCACGCACCCGGAGCTTCCTCTCCAAAGTGCTCGAACCGGCCTTCAACATCTAAAGGAACTTCCCATGGCTTTCTTCACAGACCTTAACCGCCGCGGTGGCCGGGTGCGCTCCCTGGTGGCCCTGCCCGCCGTCGTACTTCTTGGCACCGCAGCGCTGTCCGCCTGCTCAGATCCCGGCGCCGCAGCTTCCGGTGCGACTGATGCGTCGACGACGGCGGCCCGCAACGGTGTTGTGTACAACACCTCCCCGGACCAGCAGCGGGTCCGGGCAGAGAAGGATGCGGCGCTCGCCGCGCAGGTGCCGGAGCTGATCGGCAAGGACGGCAAGCTGACCGTGGCCACCACGGCGGGCTCCATCCCTCTGTCCTTCCACGCCACGGACGACAAAACGGCCATCGGCTCGGAGCTGGACATCGCCCAGCTGGTGGCGGACAAGCTGGGGCTGGAACTCGACATCCAGGTGACGTCCTGGGAAAACTGGCCGCTGAAGACCCAGTCCGGGGACTTCGAGGCCGTGTTCTCCAACGTGGGCGTCAACAAGGACCGGGTGAAGCTGTTCGACTTCGCCACGTACCGCGCGGCGTTTATGGGATTCGAGGCCAAGAAGTCCGCCACCTACAACATCAAGGGCGCGGATGACATCTCCGGCCTGAGGATTTCCGTGGGCTCGGGCACCAACCAGGAAAAGATCCTGCTGGCGTGGAATGCCGAGCTGGAAGGCAAGGGCAAGGCGCCGGCCGTCCTGCAGTACTACTCCTCGGACGCGGACACCATCCTGGCGCTCTCCTCCGGCCGGACCGACCTGAACATCGCCCCGTACCCGTCCACGGCGTACCGCGAGAACACCCGCGACGACCTGAAGATCGTGGGCAAGGTCAACGCCGGCTGGCCCTCCGAAACGCTGGTGGCCGCCACCACACTCAAGGGCAACGGCCTCGCGCCCGTGCTCTCGGAGGCGCTGAACTCCGCCATCAAGGACGGCTCGTACGCCGAAGTCCTGGAACGCTGGGGGCTCTCCGAGGAGGCCCTGCCGGAATCCAAGACCGTGAACGAGGCCAACTTCGGGACTGCGCAGGCCGGAGCAACCCAGACCGGAGCAGCCAAGTGAAGTTCCAGGTCCTGGACATCATCCCGCACCTCGAGAATCCCCTGACCGGTGAGATTGTCTCCACGGCGGACCGGCTCAACCAGGTGGTGGAAACCGCGCGCCGGGCGGAACAGCTTGGCTTCGACAGCTTCTCGGTGGGGGAGCGGCACGCCGGTGAGTTCATTTCCTCATCGCCCACCACGGTCCTGGCGGCCATCGCCGCGGTCACTGACCGGATCCGGCTGCAGAGCGGCGTCACCGTGCTCGCCGTGCTGGATCCCGTGCGGGTGGCCGAGGACTATGCGACGATCGACCAGTTGAGCCGCGGCCGGCTGGAACTGGTGATCGGCAAGGGCAACGAAGTCCTGCAGTACCCGCTCTTTGGCCTGGACCTCGCGGACCAGTGGGACCTGTTGGCCGAGAAGTACGGGCTGCTGCGGCTCTGGCGCGAGGAAGGCGTTACCTGGTCCGGCCGCTTCCGTGCGGCGCTGACGGAACCGACCACCACCACGCCGCGTCCGTTCGCGGGCCCGCCCCGGATTTGGCACGGGTCTGCTACAACCCTGACGTCCGCCGCGCTGGCCGCGAAGTGGGGCGACCTGCTCTTCACCGCCAACGCCATCCAGCCCCGGGAAAACTACCAGGTGCTGATCGATCACTACCGTGCAGAGTACGAGCGTTATGGCCACGACCGAAGCGGCAGTACCTGGGTTCGGGCAGCGGCGCCGGCGGGGTCTTCATCGCGGACACCACCCAGGAAGCCGTCCGCCAGTTTGGCCCGGTCTATGAGGCATTGACCGCCAACCGCAACGTCCCCGGCAACAACTCGCCCTTCCGCGATATCCAGCACGCCGTCGCCGAGGGCCCGGCCCTCGTGGGCAGCCCGGAACAGGTGATCGACAAGATCCTCAGCTACCACTCGCACTACGGCCACGACCTGCAGTCCATCTCGCTTCCCACCACGCTGCCGTTCGGACAGCAGTTGGACATCCTCGAACGGTTCGCTCTCGAAATCATCCCCGCCGTCCGGGCAGCCGCCCCCACCACCCTGTGGGAGACCGAGGACCCCTACGGCAGCCGACTCGAATCCGCCGCCCTCAACGCCAAAAGGAGCAGTCATGCCTACGCACACTGACACTCACATCGACACTGACACCGCCCCCTCCACCGCCCCCTCCACCGCCGCCTTCACCACCGCCTGGCAGGAGTGGCACGCCGCCCACGAGCGGCACCGCGCCGATCCGCACGGCTTCCTGGCCGTCACCCACCTGCACTGGCTGGGCAGGTCAGCGGCCCGTCTTGAGGGTGTGCCGGGAACCTGGAGTGTTAAGGACGACGCCGTCACGGTGGTTCTGTCGGCCGGCGAAAGCCTGCGCCGGGACGGCCAGGAGCTGAACCCGGGCGGCGCCGGCGGTACCGTCTCTTTCGAGTCCATCGCCGAACGGGAGGGAATCAACCTCACGTCCGGGGAGACCGTCGTCGAACTGGCCAAGCGCGGCGGAGAGTACATAGTCCGCCCTCGTCACCCTGAAAACGCGCTGCTGACCGGTTACACCGGGACGCCCGCCTACGAACCTGACCTAGCCTTCGAAGTCACCGGTACGTTCGTACCGTTCGACGAGCCGCGCGCCACCACAGTGGGTGCCGCCGTCGAAGGCATCCAGCACGTTTACGAGGCGCCGGGCGAGATCCGCTTCCGCCTCGACGGCCAGGACCTCACCCTCACGGCCTTCAACGGCCACGCGCAGGGCGCCCTCTCTGTGCTGTTCACGGATGCAACGTCAGGCAGGACCACCTACGCCGCCAACCGCTCCCTCGCCGTCGCGGCGCCGGGCCCGGACGGGTCTGTGCAACTTGATTTCAACCGCGCGGTGAACCTGCCCTGCGCCTACACCGACCTGGCCACCTGCCCACTGCCGCCAGCTGAGAACCGGCTGAGCGTGGCCATCGAAGCCGGCGAGCAGATCCCCCACGAACGTCAGGACGAGCAGTGAGCACAACGGAAGAGCACGCCACCGAAGCGGGACACGCCGGATTCCTGGCGATCGAACTTGACGGAGCAGGGTGGGATGGCGGGGACTTCGCGAGCCTCGCCGAAGCCGTCCTCGCCGCTGAATCCGCGGGTTTCCACGCTGCCACCTTCACCGACGCGCCCGTTGCGGGGCGGACCAACGCCCTGCAGCGCGCCGCCTACGCCGGGCCGGTAACCCGGAGCATCGCCCTGGTTCCCGAAGTGGACACCGTACACACCGAACCGTTCCACGTCTCTACCCAGCTCGCGAGCCTGGACTACGTCTCCGGCGGCCGTGCCGGGTGGATCGCAACCGCAGCGGAATCACCGGAGGCGGCAGCCGCCGTCGGGCGCAGCAACGTCACCGGCGCCGCGCTTGCACAGGAAGCGGCCGCTTCGATTGAGGTTTCCCGCCGGCTGTGGGACTCCTGGGAGGACGGCGCCGTCATCCGCGACGTCGCCACGGGACGGTACATCGACGTGGACAAGCTGCACCATGCGGACTTTGAAACACCGGCGGATTTTGCCGGCGCCGGCTACTCGGTCAAGGGCCCGTCCATCATTCCCCGGCCGTTGCAGGGGCAGTTGCCGGTGCTGGCTGCCGCGTCGCTGGTGGGCGAGGGGCAGGTTCCGGCGGACGCCGTTGATGCCGTGCTCGTCACCGCACCGACGCCCGAACTGCTCGCCGCCGAAATCAGGGATGTTCGAAGCCGGCTGGGAGCGCCGGTGGCGGTCATTGCCGAGCTCGACGTGGTCCTGGACTCGCGCGGGCTGGCCGCCGCCGATCGCTCGGCCCGCTTCGACAGTGGCCGCGCACGTTACGCCGGCACTGCTGCCGGTCTGGCGGACCTCCTTGAGTCCCTCCTGGTGGAGGCCGACGGCGTCCGCCTCCACCCGGCGTCGCTCGCCCTGGAACTGGACGAACTTTCACGGCTGGTCCTGCCCGAACTACGGCGCCGCGGCGCCTTGCGTGCCCCGGTCCCTGGCGGCACTTTCCGGGACCTGCTGGGACTTAAGCGCCCGGCCAGCCGCTACGCAGACTCATCCGCGGCCACTGCCGCCGGAAACTAAGGGGAAGACCATGACACAGCACAGCAGAGCCCAATCCGACGTTTTTGTGCCGACGGGCCAGCTGCAGTTCGGCGTCTTTTTCCAGGGCGTCAACTCCGGAACCATCTGGAAGGCAGCCGAATCCGGTTCGCAGACCGACTTTGAATCGTTCCGCCGTATTGTGCAGACGGCCGAGCGGGGACTGTTCGCCGCGTTCTTCCTGGGCGAAGGCCTCCGCCTGCGGGAACACCTCGGCAGGCCCCACGCTCTGGACGTGGTGGGCCGGCCGGACGCGCAGACCATGCTCGCGGCGTTGGCTTCCGTGACCACAAACATCGGACTGGTGGCCACCCAGAACACCACGTACAACGACCCCGCCGACCTGGCACACCGCCTCTCGTCCCTTGACCTGATTTCGGGTGGGCGTGCCGCGTGGAACATCGTGACCACGGACAACGCCTGGACCGGTGCCAACTTCCGGCGCGGCGGATACCTGGACCACGCCGACCGTTACAGGCACGCTGAAGCATTCGTGGAGACGGCCAAGCGCATTTGGGACTCCTGGGAAACTGCTGAGGGACCCGCGGGCCGCGTACTCCATAAAGGGCAGCACTACACCGTGGACGTGACCCCTCGGCTGCCTCGAAGTGCGCAGTACCGGCCCGTGCTCTTCCAGGCAGGCGACTCCCCGGAAGGCCGCGACTTTGCTGCCCGCCAGGCGGATGTAATCTTTTCGGCCCACCCGAAGTTTGATGCTGCCGTCGAGTTCCGCAAGGACCTCGTGGCACGCTCGCTGAACGCGGGCCGCGGAGCCAACGCGGTACAGATCATGCCGGCCAGCGAATTCATCCTGGCACCCACGGCTGACGAGGCTGCGGCGAAGAAGGAATGGGTGCGCAGCCTGCAAATCGGTCCGCAGCAGGCCGTGGCTTACCTGGAGCAGTTCTGGGGCCGCGAGCTGTCGGCATACGATCCGGACGGGCCGCTCCCGGAGATTGATCCTGTGGTGGAGGAAACCTCCGAGACCCGCGGCAGCGGCTTCCACGGTGCCAAAGCTCGGCAGCTGGCGGAGCAGTGGCGGGCAGAGGCCAAGGACAAGGGCCTCTCCATCCGCCAGTTCGTCACCTCCCGCACAGCCCGCGTGGACGCCACGTTCACAGGCTCGTACTCCGCGGTGGCGGACCAGCTGGCTGAATATGCCCGGGTCGGCGCGGTGGACGGCTTCAACATCTCGCCGTGGCTGATCCCGTCCGGCCTGGATGACATCGTGAACCACCTGGTGCCGGAATTGCAGGAACGCGGCGTCTACCCGACGGAGTACCGGGGCAGCACGCTGCGTGAAAACCTGTCCCTGGCAACTCCCGTTCGTTCGGTTGACGAAGCTGCTGAGGCGGTCCGCGCCTCATGAGCGCGGACCGCCACGGCCTGTTGCCGCGCCTGTGGGAGAAAGTGCGCCGCAGCTTCCTCGGAGGGGCCGACGGCGGAAAGGAGAGTGCCGTCGTCGACCCTTCCCTGGGGAACGTGCAGCTGCAGCTGACGGTGTGGGAACAGCGCCTCTAGCGTACTTTGGCGTCCGCCACGCTGCTTTCAGCCGATGTTAACTGCAGGTCGGAGCCCGACGACGGATGTGCCGCGTGCTCCGCCAGCACCCCCGTCTGATGGCGGATCTTCAGCCGGTACAGCAGGGCCCCGCCGCTGGCGACCGCTGCCACGAAGATCACCCCGCCCCACTGCAGGTACCACTCGAACGGCGGCACCGAGTTGTAGATCTCCTGGCGCGGCCACACCAGGTTCAGTGTCATGGCACCGCCCCACAGGACCGCGAGGATGTTCACAGGCAGTCCCCACTTGCCCAGGCTGAATCCGGGTTCGGAGCCGTCGTCGGCAAGCGGCCACTTCTTCAGGAGCCGGTTGCGCAGCATCGGAAAGGTGACCAGCAGGTAGGACAGGTAAATCAGGACGATGCTGATGCTGGAGAGGATGGTGAAGATGGCCGGCTGCATTACGTTGACCAGTAGCGGGATGACGGCCATGATCCCGACCACGATGGCAGCGACAGTGGGGGTCCTGCGGACCGGATCCACTTTGCTGAGCTGCCGGCTGAACGGCAGGTTGTTGTCTCTGGCCATGGCGAACATCATCCGGATGGCGGCAGCATGGACGGCCAGGGTGCAGACCACCACGGCCACTACGATGCAGGCGAGGAAGGCCTTGCCGAAGGGGCCTCCAAGCACGGAGAGCACCAGATGCTGCAGGCCGCCGTCGGCCGCCCCGAGCTTGGGGTCGGCCAGGTCCGGGGCTGCCAGGATGCTAAAGAGCAGGATCAGGCCGCCCAGCACGAAGGATGCCGTGATGGCGCGCAGGATGGCCTTGGGTGCCGTGCGTTTGGGGTCCTTCGTTTCTTCACCCAGGGAGCTGGCGGTGTCGAAGCCGTACATAACGTAGCCGGAGGCCATGGCGCCGATCAGGAACACACCGAAGAAGCCGAGGTCGTGGCCTTCCCCGAAGCCGGCGGTGTCGAAGAAGACCTCAGGCCCCCGCACAACGTGCCACCCCAGCGCCAGGATCAGCAGTACGGCCGCGGTCAGCTCAACAAAGACGCCGATGCTGTTGATCCTGGTCATCAGCTTCACGCCGAAGGCGTTGATGAGGGTGGAGATGGAAATCATGATGCTCGCCAGCAGCACGCCGTTGAGGGCGAAGTCGTAGGTGCCCGTTCCGTCACCGATGATCTGGAAGCCTGACCAGAGCTGCGGAAGGGTGAGCTGCAGGGCCAGGGCCACGGCGCCGAGCGCCACGATGGACGAGATGAGCAGCAGCCAGCCCGCCAGCCAGGACCAGGTCCCGGAGGTGAGCCGCTTGGCCCAGTTGTACACCGATCCGGCTACCGGGTAGCGGCCCGCCAGCTCGGCGAAACACAGGGCCACCATCAGCTGGCCTGCGAAGACGAGGGGCCAGGACCACGCGTACGCCGGGCCGGCCATGGAAAAGCCAAAGTAGAACAGTTGAAAAACACCTGTGAGGATGGAGATGTAGCTAACACCTGCCGCGAAGCTGGCAAACTTGCCGATGCTCCGGTCCAGGGTCTGCGTATAACCAAACTCGTCCATGCCGCTTGAATCAATACTCTTGCTGGGTTCCGCCATGTGGACTCCTAAATCAGAAAAGCACGATAGTGATGACCGGCCGGCCGTGGCGCATGGAAGGTCGATGCCCTGCCGCCGGGACCTTGCCGCTTAGGCGAGGGACGCGGTGAGCTCCATTTCTCCTGAGGTCATGGTTTCGCCGGACCGGCTGTCGCGGATGAGGTCCGCACAGCGTTCGCCGATCATCATGACGGTGATGTTGGGGTTGACGGTGACGTGTTCCGGCATGACGGAGGCATCCGCGACGCGCAGTCCGGTGACGCCCTTGACCCGCAGCTCGGGATCGAGCGGTGACATGTCGTCGTCGGCCGGTCCCATGCGGACGGTGCCGACGGGGTGGTACACGGTGTTGTGGGTCTTGCGGATGTAGTCCCGCAGTTCCTCGTCCGTCTGTGCTTCGACACCGGGCGAAAGCTCCCGGCCGGTCCATTCGGCCATTGCCGGCTGAGCGGCGATCTCGCGCGCCTTGCGGATGCCCGCCACCATGACCCGCATGTCGTGGCCGTCCGGATCCGTGAAGTAGCGCGGGTCCACCATGGGCTTGTCCCGGAAGTCGCGGCTGCGCAGCCGGACGGTGCCGCGGGAGCGGGCGTGCGTGACGTTCGGGGTGAGGCTGAAGCCGTTCTCCGTGGTGGGGTAGCCGTGCCGCAGCGTGTTCATGTCGAACGGGACGGAGCCATAGTGCATCATCAGGTCCGGGCGGTCCAGGCCCTCCTCCGTGGGGGTGAAGATGCCGATTTCCCACCACTGCGTCGAGGCCTGGACCATCGGCTGCCTGGCCTCGAACTGCACCACGCCCTCGGGGTGGTCCTGCAGGTGCTCGCCCACGCCGGGGGAGTCCACCAGGACCTCGATGCCGTGCTGGGCGAGGTGGGCTGCCGGGCCGATGCCGGAGAGCATGAGCAGCTTGGGCGAGTCGATGGCGCCGGTGGACAGGATGACCTCACGGCGGGCGGAGAGCCGGTGGGTCCGGCCGAACGCCGAGTCCACCACGTCCACGCCTGTGCAGCGCTTATCCGCGTCGAACACCAGCTGGCGGGCGCGGAGGCCGGTCAGCAGGGTGAAGTTTTCGCGCTCCATGATGGGGTGGATGTAGGAGACCGAGCTGGAGGACCGGGTGCCGTCCGCGCGGCGGTTGATTTGGAAGAAGTTGGCGCCGTTGACCACCGTGGTTCCGGTGTTGAACTTTGCCCGGGGGATGCCGGTCTGTTCGCAGGCGTCCAGGAGCGCGACGCCGGCCGGATCCACCGGGGGCACGTTCATCAGGTGCACGGGGCCTGAGTCGCCGTGGTGCGGCGCGTCCGGGCCGGCGTCCTCGTTGGTTTCCAGCCGCTGGTAGAGCGGCCAGGCGGTTTGAGCGTTCCAGCCGGTGGCGCCGTACTTGGATTCCCACTCGTCCAGGTCTTCGCGCGGGGCCCAGAAGGCGATGCAGGAGTTGTGGCTGGAGCAGCCGCCCATCACCTTTGCCCGGGCGTGGCGCATAAAGGAGTTGCCGTTCTCCTGCGGTTCCACCGGGTAGTCCCAGTCGTAGCCGGATTCCAGCAGTTCCATCCAGCGGTCCAGCTGCAGGATTTCGGACAGGTTGCGGTCATCCGGTCCGGCCTCCACGAGGGCCACGGTCACGTCCGGATCCTCGCTCAGCCGGGCGGCGACGGCGGCACCCGCGGATCCGCCGCCGATGACGACATAGTCGAACCCGCGCTCGGTGACGTCGTCGATATTGTCGTAATGCATCTAGTTCTCCTTGCCGTGGTCAGCAAACCAGCCGGTGACCTGCGGGCTGGTGTTCTGGTAGATGTGCTTGGCTTCCTGGTATTCGGCCAGGCCCGTGGGGCCCAGCTCGCGGCCGACGCCGGACTGGCCGAAGCCGCCCCACTCGGCCTGCGGGAGGTAGGGGTGGTAGTCGTTGATCCAGACCGTGCCGTGCCGCAGCCGTGATGCAACGCGCTGCGCCTTGCCGGCATCCTGGGTCCAGACCGCGCCGGCCAGGCCGTAAATGGTGTCGTTGGCAGTGGCCACGGCCTCGTCCTCGGTGCGGAACGTCTCCACGGTCACCACCGGGCCGAACGCTTCGTCGATGACCACGGACATTCCCCTCTGGACGCGGTCCAGGACTGTCGGCTGGTAGTAGAACCCGGCGTCGAACTTTTCCCCAACAGGTGCCGCGCCACCGCACCGCAGCCGCGCACCCTCCTGGATGCCGCGCTGGACATACGCGTCGACTTTGTCGCGGTGGGCCGCGGAAATGAGAGGCCCGGTTTCAGCGGCATCGTCAAACGGGCCGCCAAGCCTGATCTCCTGAGCGCGTCGGACCAGCTCGTCCACGAAGCGCTCGGCGATCGATTCCTCCACCACCAGCCGGGCTCCGGCGGAGCAGACCTGCCCGGAGTGGACGAAGGCGCCGTTCAGGGCATTGTCGACGGCGGCGTCGAAGTCCGCGTCGGCGAACACCACGTTGGGGTTCTTGCCGCCTAGTTCCAGGGCCACCTTTTTCACGGTGCCGGCGGCGGCCGCGGCGATGCGCTTGCCGGTTTCCAGCCCGCCGGTGAAGGAAACGAGGTCTACGGCGGGGTGTTCGGAGAGCGGCGCCCCGGCCTCCGCGCCGGCTCCGGTCACGAGGTTGGCGACGCCGTCCGGCAGGCCGAGGTCCTGCAGCAGCTGCATGGCCAGGATGGCGGTGGAAGGGGTCAGTTCGGAGGGCTTAAGCACGAAGGTGCAGCCCGCGGCCAGGGCGGGTGCGATCTTCCACGCAGCCTGGAGCAGGGGGTAGTTCCACGGCGTGATCAGGCCGCAGACGCCCACGGGTTCGTAGACGATTTTGCTGACGACGGCGGGGTCCCCGGCGTCGACCATGCGGCCCGCCTGCTGCCCGGCCAGCCGTCCGAAATATTCGAAGCAGGCAGCGATGTCGTCCATGTCGATGCGGCTTTCGGCGATCCGCTTCCCGGTGTCCAGGGATTCAGCGCGGGCGAACTTTTCCCGGCGTTGGCGCAGTTCGGAGGCGACCTTGAGCAGGAAAGTGCCGCGCTCGGGTGCCGGTACCGAAGCCCAGACGCCGGAGTCGAAGGCCGCCCGGGCTGCGGCGATGGCCCGCTCGGCATCTTCCCGGCCGGCCTCGGACACGGTGGCGGCCAGCTCGCCGTCTGCGGGGTTACGGATGTGGCGTACGGCGCCGGACGCCGCCGGCTCCCACGAGCCGTTGATGAACAGGGTGGATGCTGTCATGTCTGAAGACGGTGTGGCGTAAGTCATACAGAGGACACTAACGCACGTTGAACGAGTGTTCAATACTTTCTTGAACACTCGTTCAAGTGTGACGCGCGCTACTGCATCGCCGTGCGGCGTGTGCTTTAGAGCTCCCTGAGTGCTGCTTCCCCGCTGGTTCTTCTGCGGCTCGGGGCGAAGGCGATCTCCTCCGTGCGGGCGATGCTGCGCTGGATGGAGGCGTTGTCCACGCCCAGAAGCGACGTCAGCCACATGCCGTTCTGTATGACGACGATGTCCGCTGCCCGCTCCCGGCATTCCTCCCAGGAGAGTTCGGGTTTGGCTTTGGATACGAGTGCGGCAACGCCGTCGAGGTACCGGTCGAAGGCTGCAGCGTTGATCTCGGCATAACCTTCGTCGGCCTGGGCGAGGGCCCACAGGTGCAGGCGCAGGGACAGGTACCGGGTGGTCAGCAGCTCGGCGCCGGCAACCCGCCGCAGGGCCTTGCGGAGCTGTTCGTCCGGCGGCAACGATGGGTCCTGGGCCACCAGTTGGAGGTCATGCTCGTCCACCCGGTGCAGGGCTGCCCGGATCAGGCTCGTTTTATCGTCGTAGTAGTAGTTCACCAGGCCCAGTGCGACGCCGGCTTCGCGGGCCACGGAACGCATACTCACGCCGGAGATACCGTGGCGCGACAGCAGATCGAGCGCCGCCTCGAGAATGCGCGACTGCCTGTCAATCTGTTCGCCGGAGTTCACGGTCTTTGTCCCCATCTGGCCAGACTATTGCCAAACCCGCCGTTAGTGCACTTTCCGGAACAGCGGACGACGTCGTCAACCACCTCGTCCCGGAACTCCAGGAACGCGGCATCAACCCCACGGAGCACTCGATGTTAAGGGACCGGCGCCGCCATAAAAACGTCCACAGCGTCCTCCGATTCCACCTCAAAGCCGTGGCGCTCATACAGCCGCCGGGCTGCACTGCCCTGCAAGACGTTCAGGCGGAAGGGCCGGTGGTCCCGGGACCGGTCCATGGCCTGCCGGAGCACGGCACCGCCGAGGCCCTTTCCCTGATGCTCCGGGGCCAGGTAAAAGTGTTCGATCCACTGCGCGTCGGGCTCCGGGCGGACAGCGATTACGCCCGCATTCTGCCCCGCCACCTCGACGACGAAGGTGTGCTCTGGCTGGAACCCGTTGAGGAAGCGCTCGCGGACGCGGACAGGATCCCAGCGGGCCAGCCGCTCAAGGTCCGGACGCATCACCACCGCGCGGAGCTCGGCGATCCAGGCGGCGTCGGTGTCCAGGCCGGGGCGGAGCGTGTAGGAGTGCTGCATTCCACTATTCAACGGGGCGCGTCGGAGCGCCGCAAATTCTGGTGGCGCCAGACGCAGCGAACGCGCCAGGCATTGCGGGGCGGGACACGAAGAATCCCCATCTCGCTGAAACAAGGCGGGGATTCTCCTTGGTGGGCGGGGCCTACTTCTTGGGCAGGCCGGGCGGGTTCAGTTCGGAGGTCTTGATGGCCTCCGAGGACAGGCCCCACCGGTCCAGGATCTCGGCGTAGCTGCCATTCCCGATCAGCTGGTTGAGGGCAGCCTGGGCAGCAACGGCCAGGCCGTTGCCCTTCTGTGTGGTGAAGGCGATTTCGGCGGTCAGCGGCCAGCCGCCGTTGAGCGTGCCCACTTCCTTGGTCTTTCCGTCCTTCGCGGCCTTGTAGGCCGCACCGGCGTTGGGCCCGAACGTCAGGTCCGCGCGGCCGGACTGGAGTGCCAGCGTGGAGGCGGAGTCGTCGTCGTAATACTGGAACTCAACCGGCGCGAGCCCCTTGGCCTTGTTCTCTTCGTCCCAGCGCACCAGGATCGCTTCCTGGTTGGTGCCCGAGCCGACGATGATGCGCTTGCCGGCAACGTCCTTGGCTTCCTTGATATCGCCGATGGTGGAATCGGTCTTGGCGTAGAAGCCCAGGAGGTCGTTGCGGTAGCTGGCGAAGTCGAACTTCTCCTTGCGCGCCTCGGTGACGGTGACGTTGGAGAGCACGGCCTCGTACTTGCCGGATTCAACGCCCAGCGGCCAGTCGGACCAGGCCACGGGCAGGACCTCCACGGTCAGCCCCAGGGTCTCGCCCACGGCGTAGGCGATGTCCACTTCGCTGCCGATGAGCGTCTTGTTGTCCGTGGCGAACAGGCTCAGCGGGGCTGTGCCGCCGGTGGTGACCACGGTCAGTTTGCCGTCCGCCTTGATGGCGTCCGGGACCAGCGCGGCGGCCTTCGCATCCACGGCCACCTTGACGCGGTTCTGCTCCGGGGCCAGGTTGAACGTCTTGCCTGCCGCGCTCGCCGTAGAGCCCGACGACGGTGCCGTCGCCGCCGTTGCGCCCGGGTCCGAGCAAGCGGCAAGCGCCAGCGGAGTGACTGCTGCGAGTGCTGCACCCGCAGCCTGTCTTGTCTTGATTTTCGCCATGATTTCCCCTTGCAAGTTGCTGATTTTCGGAACGGAACGGTGTTCTTGGCAGCAACTATCCGGGAGCGCGGCGGCGGGATCAAAGGCCGTCGAAACGGTGCGATACCGGGAGTAACGGCAGTTCACCGGGCGACCGCGGCGGTCACAAACGAGACTGTGGGCCACCCCACCGCAGGCCGCAGAAATAACCCGGGTGCCGCCGTCGTTGTCCACGATGTGCCCGCCGCGACCCGGCCGGCCACCCTACGCAACGCATTGAAAGGCCGGCACCGACGTGACGCTTCCCCTCTCCATCCTTGACCTGGCAACCATCGGCAAAGGCCAGACGGCGGCGGAAAGTTTCGCCGGCAGTGTGGCAATGGCACAGCGGGCGGAGGAGCTGGGCTACCGGCGGATCTGGTACGCCGAGCACCACAACATGTCCGCCATCGCGTCGTCGGCCACCAGCGTGCTGATCGCCCACGTGGCCGCCCACACCAAGACCATCAGGCTCGGCGCCGGCGGCGTCATGCTGCCCAACCACTCGCCGCTGACCATCGCCGAGCAGTTCGGCACCCTGGAAACGCTGCACCCGGGCCGGATCGACCTTGGCCTGGGCCGCGCCCCCGGCAGCGACCAGAACACCATGCGCGCGCTGCGCCGGGACCCCATGTCCGCGGACAGTTTCCCCCAAGACGTCCTGGAGCTGCAGGGCTACCTCACCGGTCCCACGCGGATCCAGGGCGTGGAGGCTACACCCGGCAAGGGCACCAACGTCCCGCTGTACATCCTCGGATCGTCGCTGTTCGGCGCCCGCCTCGCCGCCCAGCTGGGCCTGCCGTACGCCTTCGCCTCGCACTTCGCCCCCAACGCCCTGCAGGAGGCCGTGGCGCTCTACCGCAGCGAATTCAAGCCGTCGGCGCAGCTCGATGCCCCGCACGTGATCGCCGGCGTCAACGTGATCGCCGCCGATACGGCTGCCGAGGCGCAGGCGGCTTTCCGGGCCACGCTGCGCGCCCGCGTCGGTCTGTTCTTCGGCGGCGGGCGCGAGTTCACCGACGACGAAGCGGACATGATCCTGGACTCCCCGCAGGGCCAGCACGTCTCGCAGATGATGACGTACTCGGCCATCGGCACCCCGGACGTTGTGAACGACTACCTCGAGGAGTTCGCCAAGCACTCCGACGCCGACGAGCTTATCGTGGCGCACCAGAACACCGGCACCGAGGCCAGGATCCGCTCCGTGGAGCTGCTGGCGGAGGTTGCCGGGCTGGCCCGGGTCTAGGTCCGGCAAAGGTTCAGTCCGGCGCCACCAGCAAGCGGGGACCCGCCCGCGTCACGCCAATCACCCTTTTAGAAGCCCGACGGCGGGGTTCCCCGGAATCACGCGGCGGGCGCCGCCGTCGTGGTCCAAAAGCGTGCCCTGCGTGACGGCGGAAGCCGGCCAGGACGGAACCAAGGCGGCCGCCGGAAAACATCAATGTGGCGGCGGGCCCTTGACATCCCTCAACTGAACCGGTTTAGTAGAGTCTACTGAACCGGTTCAGTGGCGTGAGTCACGGGACCCGAAACCTGAAGGGCCCCACATCATGGCAGTTACCATCAGCGACGTCGCCCATGCGGCCGGCGTCAGCAAGGGTGCTGTCTCGTATGCGCTGAACAACCAGCCCGGCGTCAGCGACGCCACCCGGGGCCGGATCCTGCAGGTCGCCAAAGAGCTTGGCTGGAAGCCGAGCCTCCGCGCCAAGGGCCTGTCCTCCGCGAAGGCCTACGCGCTGGGCCTGGTGGTGGCCCGCGACCCCAAGCTCCTCGGCACGGACCCGTTCTTCCCGGCGTTCATTGCGGGCATCGAAACCACCCTCGCCGAGCACGATTACACGCTGGTCCTGAGCGTTGCCACCGTCCCCGGCGCCGAAGAGCGGGCGTACCGCAAACTGGCCGACGGCGGCCGCGTGGACGGCGTGATCCTGACCGATGTGCGGCACAACGATTCCCGGATCGGCCTGCTGCGCGAGCTCAAGCTGCCGGCCGTGACGCTCAACAGGCCGGATTCGGACTCACCCTTCCCCGCGGTGTCCATGGATGACACGGACGGCATCACGGCCGCCGTCGAACATCTTCTGGCCCTGGGCCACGTCCGGATCGGCCACGTGGGCGGCGCCCAGGAATACATCCACGGCCGCAGCCGCCGCCGGGCCTGGGAAGCGGCCATGGCCGCTGCCGGCCTGGCAGCGGATCTGTTCGCGGAGGCCGACTTCACGGCGCCCGGGGGAGTGGCCGCCACCGCGGAACTGCTCCGCCGGCCGGACCGCCCCACCGCGATTGTCTATGCGAACGACCTCATGGCGACGTCCGGCCAGTCCTTCGCCCAGTCCCAGGGCCTGAGCGTTCCGGGAGATCTGTCCATCACCGGTTACGACAACGCCGAGTTCACCCAGTACCTCAACCCGCCCCTCACCACTATCGCCACTGACCCCATGCGCTGGGGCAGAGTTGCCGCGCAGGCCCTCCTGGACCAGCTCAACGGCACCCACTCCGGTGAGGATACGGACATGCAGGCACCTTCCCTGCTGGTCCGCGCCTCCACCGGCCCCGCCCCATCCACAACCACCAAGCCAGCACCGTAGCAATCCCCCAAGCAAGCAAAAAGGCACACCAACCAGTCGCAGATCCCCACCGGGACCAGTACCAAGGAGTCGCAATGAAGCGCTTTACCAAAGCCACGCGAATATTGTCAGTGGCCGCCCTGACCGTCATGGGGGCAGGCCTGGCTGCCTGCGGCGGCAGCGGAGGGGGCGGCGATGGCGGTTCCGCCACGTCCGCCAAGGGCCCCATCAAGATCTGGTACTCCAACAACGAGTTCGAGGTGAAGTGGGGCAAAGCGATGGTGGAATCCTGGAACTCCGCCCACCCGGACGAGAAGATCGATGCGCAGGAGATCCCTGCCGGCAAGAGCTCCGAGGAAGTCATCGGCGCAGCCATCACGGCCGGCAACGCCCCCTGCCTGGTCTTCAACACCGCGCCTGTGGCCGTTCCGCAGTTCCAGAAGCAGGGTGGTTTGGTGGCCCTGGATGAGTTCCCGGACGGGCTCCAGTACATCAAGGACCGCACCGGTGACCTGGCGGACCAATACAAGTCCTCGGACGGCAAAATTTACCAGCTGCCGTGGAAGTCCAATCCCGTTGTCCTCTTCTACAACAAGGACATGTTTGCCAAGGCAGGACTGGATCCGGAGAACCCGAAGCTGGGGACGCACCAGGAACTGCTGGACACCGCCCGGACCCTGGTGTCCTCAGGTGCTGCCACCAACGCCATGTGGCCATCACCGGCCAGTGACTTCTTCCAGGCCTGGTTCGATTTCTACTCCTTCTACGCCGCCAACTCCGACGGCACCCCGCTGGTGAAGGACGGCAAGGCCACGTTCGACAGCGAGGAGGGCAAGCAGGTCGCCACCATGTTCGAGACGCTCTACAAGGAGAACCTCGCCTCCAAGGAGGTCTACCAGGGCGATTCATTCGCCGAGGGCAAGGCGGCCATGTCCATGGCCGGTCCGTGGGCCATTGCCGCCTACAAGGACAAGGTGAACTGGGGCGCAGTCCCGGTCCCCGCTGCCGCGGCCAAGGCTGATGCCTCAACCTTCTCCGACGCCAAGAACGTGGCCATGTACTCGGCCTGCGAGAACCAGGGCACCGCCTGGGAGGTCATGAAGTTCGCAACGAGCCAGGAGCAGGACGGCAAGCTGCTGACCGACACCGGCCAGATGCCCATGCGCAAGGACCTCCCAACGGTCTATTCGGACTACTTCGCCAAGAACCCGGCCTACACCCAGTTCGCCGAGCAGGCCGCGCGGACGGTGGAGGTCCCCAACGTATCCAACTCGGTTGAGGTCTGGCAGACCTTCCGCACGGCCTACGCCAAGGCCGTGATCTTCGGGAACGAAAGCATCGACACCTCGTTCAAGGACGCGGCCAACAAGATCAACCAACTGGTAGCCCAGAAGTAGCGGTGACCCCCAATGTCACTCCGCTCTTCTAGTGGGAACCCCGTCACGGGGAAACCGGCTGGTAGAACGGCGGACCGGCGGCTGGTGCCCAGGAAGCGTAAGAACTTCCTGGGCCCCCAGCCGCTGGGCCTGCTGTTCAGCGCTCCCTACGTCATCTACGTGCTGGCCGTCCTGGCGTTCCCCCTCGGCTACGCCGTCTACATTTCCTTCCACGATTTCTTCTTTACAGCACCACGGGTCAAGGTGGACCGGCCGTTTGTAGGGTTCGACAACTACATCACCGTCCTGTCAGACCCCGCCGTCCAGCGCTCGTTCCTGAACATCGGCGTTTTCCTCATCATCAACGTCCCGCTCACGGTGGGCCTGTCGCTGCTGCTGGCCAACGCCCTGAACCGCATCACCCGGTTCAAGACGTTCTTCCGCCTCAGCTACTACGTGCCGTATGTGACCGCGAGCGTCGCCGTCGTCGGGGTCTGGCTGTTCCTGTTCCAGCAAAACGGGCTGCTGAACACGCTGCTGGGGCCGCTGGCCCCAACCCCGTCCTGGCTGGTGAATTCGTGGCTGGCCATGCCCACCGTGGCCCTGTACGTGACGTGGAAACAGCTGGGATTCTTCATCCTGCTCTACCTCGCGGCCCTGCAGAACATCCCCGACGAGCTGTACGAATCAGCGGCCGTGGACGGCGGCAACAAGTGGGTCCAGTTCTGGAACATCACCGTGCCGGGCGTCCGGCCCGCCAGCGTCCTGGTCACGCTGCTGGCCACCATCACCGGCGCGAACCTCTTCACCGAACCGTATCTGCTGACCGGCGGCGGCGGTCCGGACGGGGCCTCGGCGTCCCCGGTGTTCATCATGTACCAGCGGGGCCTCCTGCAGGGGAACCCCGACGTCGCGGCCGCACTGGGTGTGGTGCTGGTGATCGGCGTCCTGCTGATCGCCCTGATCCAGAAACGCCTCGTGGGCGGGAAGGAGGACTGAGAATGTCCGTCACCAACGCACAAAACGCCAAGAACGACGACGACGCCAGCCGGCGTCCGGAACCACCGGAACCTGTCCTGCGTCTCGGCTCGGGCGTCGAAAAGCGCCGCAACCTGGGCGTGGGCAGCTTCATCCTGCTGGGCGTGGGCGCCTTCGTGTTCCTTTTCCCGTTCTATTACATGCTCATCGGGTCCCTGCAGACAGCCCCGGACACGTCGATCTTCGGCGCGTTTCCTAACCCGGCCAACATCACCGGGGCGAACTACGTGCAGATTAACGAGTCCATCAACCTGTTCCGCGGCCTGCTCAACTCCGGCATCTTCACCGGCGGAGTCATCTTCTTCACGGTGATTTTCGGGCTGCTGGTGGGCTATGCCCTGGCGCAGATGAAGTTCCGTGGCCGCGGCGTGGTGTTCGGCATGATGCTGCTGGTGCAGATGATCCCGTTCCAGCTGCTGCTCATCCCGCTCTACGTCATGATCGTGCGCGATTACGGCCTGGCGGACAGCTTCCTGGGCATGATCCTGCCGTTCGCCATCAACTCCACGGCGGTGTTTGTGTTCCGCCAGTACTTCCTCCAGCTGCCCTCGACCCTGTTTGAGGCGGCCCGGATCGACGGCGCTTCGGAACTGCGGATCCTGTGGCAGATCGCCATCCCGCTGGTCCGTCCGGCCATTGTCACCGCGGTGCTGCTGACCTTCATCGGCCCGTGGAACGAGTTCCTGTGGCCGTTCCTGGTCACCAAGGAGCAGTCCCTGCAGCCCCTGGCCGTGTCCCTGGCCAACTTCATCTCCAACATCGCCGGCCAGGCCGGCAACCCGTTCGGCGCCATCCTTGCCGGTGCCTGCGTCCTGGCGGCGCCCGCCGTCGCGCTGTTCATTTTCTTCCAGCGCCAGTTCATTTCCACCAATATCGGTTCCAGCGTAAAGGGCTAATCAATGACTTCCCCCCACACTTCTGCACTCCCCACCGTCCCCTTCACCCTCACCCGCACCGGCGTCATCATGACCCCCGAACCCGGCAACGACTTCGAGGCCGAGGGTGTCCTCAACCCCGCCAGCGGCCGCGGCCCGGACGGCGAGCTGTACCTGCTGCCGCGGCTTGTGGCCACCGGCAACGTGTCCCGCGTGGGCCTCGCCAAAGTGGTCGTCAACGACGACGGCGTACCCACCGGCGTGGAACGCGAGGGCGTGGTCCTGGCTCCGGACGAGGGCTGGGAACGCGGCATGAACAACGCCGGCACCGAGGACCCGCGCACCACCTGGGTACCCGCCCTGGGCAAGCACCTCATGACCTACGTGGCCTACGGCCCGCTGGGTCCCCGCCTCGCCTTCGCCCACTCCGAGGACCTCCGGAACTGGGACCGCCTCGGCCCCTGCTTCTTCGAGTACCAGGCCGATCTCTCCATGGACCTGAACCTGTTTCCCAACAAGGACGCCGTGTTCTTCCCGGAGCCGGTGAACGACCCCGACGGCGTGCCCTCTTACGCCATGCTGCACCGCCCCATGTGGGACCTGGGCTGGATCCGTCCCGGCGAAGGCGAGCACCTGCCCGCCGGCGTCACGGACAACCGCCCCGGCATCTGGATCTCCTACGTGGCGGTGGCCGACGTCGAACGCGACCTGCGCAACTTGGTGCACATGGGCAAGCACCGGCTGGTGGCCCTCAGCGAGTTCCCCTTCGAGGAACTGAAGATCGGCGGCGGCCCGCCCCCCATCCGCGTGGACGAAGGCTGGCTCCTGATCCACCACGGCGTGGCCGGCAAGATGGCCGCCTCCGCCTTCGAACAGCAGCAGAACGTCAACTACACCGCCGCGGCCATGATCCTGTCCGCAGATGACCCGTCCAGGGTCATCGCCCGCAGCGACAAGCCGCTGTTGGCGCCGGAAACCGAGGACGAGATCTCCGGGATCGTGCCGAACGTGGTGTTCCCCACCGCGATCGAAAAAATCGGCGACCAGCTGTTTGTGTTCTACGGGATGGCCGACTCCAAAATCGGTGTGGCCAAACTGGACCGGGTCTGAGGGTGATGCCTTCACCGAAGGCCACACGGCCGGTGGTGACGGCGGTGGCCGTTTCCCTGCTGGCTGTTTCGCTGCAGGCAGGTGCCGTCACGGCGGCCCCTGCCGCGCCGCCGTCGTCCGCCACTGCGCACACTGCACCGGCGGCACCCGTCCTGGCACCTGCATTGGCCGACGGCGGGAGCCTGACCAACCTGGACCACCTGGACTTCCTGCTGGACACGGTTCCGCTGGCTCCGGTGGCCGGGCACACCACGTACCAGCTGGAGCAGGACCCCGAAGCGGAAGCGCCGTGGACCTACGCCGACAAGAACGACGACGGCAGCTATGACCGTGTGGGCGGCGGGAACCTGGATCCGGTCACGGGCGACTGGACCCAGGGCGCCTACAACGCGGACGATATTGCCCGCACCGCCGTCGTATACCTGCGGCACTGGAAGCAGACCGGGGACCTGGCGAGCAAGGAGCACGCCTTCCAGAACCTTCGTACTCTCACGTACCTGCAAACGGTGGACGGCCCGAACGCCGGCAACGTCATCCTCTGGCAGCAGACGGATGGCAGCCTGAACCCCAGCGCCATTCCCGTGGAACTGCCGGATCCGTCCGACTCCGCGGAATCCTACTGGCTGGCCCGCACGGTGTGGGCCCTGGGCGAAGGTTTCGCAGGGTTTGCCGAGTCCGATCCGGAGTTCGCCGCGTTCCTGCAGGACCGTCTGCACCTTTCCCTGGGTGCCCTGAACCGCCAGTCCCTGGCCAAGTACGGCACGTTCGACACCGCCGACGGCGTCCAGGTTCCGGCCTGGCTGATCGCCGGCGGCGCGGATGCCTCGGCAGAGGCCGTGCTGGGCCTGGCCGCGTATGTGGAGACCGTTCCGTCCGATGCCGTGGCCACCACGGCGCTGTCCCGGCTGAGCGAGGGTGTGGCGGCGATGTCTTCCGGCTCGGCCACACAATGGCCGTTCGGCGCGATCATGCCGTGGAACAAGTCGCAGAGCCTCTGGCATGCGTGGGGCGGCATGGCTCCGGCCGCTGTTGCCACCGCGTCCAGCGTCCTGGACCGGCCCGACCTGTTGACGGCAGCGGTGAAGGACACCGCCCAGTTCACGCCGCAGCTACTCGCAGCGGGTGGTCCGGACAACGCCTGGAGCCCCGCTCCCGGCGAGGCGCAGATCGCCTACGGCGTGGACTCCCGCGTCCAAAGCCTGGTGGCGACGGCGGAAGCCGCTGAAGCGCCGGGACTCCTGGACGTGGCAGCCATCGCTGCCGGCTGGTTCTTCGGCGCCAACCCCAACGGCGCCCCCGCGTACAACCCGGCCACCGGCACGGCCATCGACGGGATCGAAACGGACGGCCGGATCAACCCCAACTCCGGCGCCGAATCCACCATCCATGCCCTGCTCACCATGCTGGCCCTCGACGCCGACCCGGAACTCCGGGCCAAGGCCTTGGGGATCAGCGTGACCGAAGGGACCAACGGACTCAACGTCGTGGAAGCCGAGGCCGGCACCATCACGGGCAACGGCACCGTGGTTCGCCCGCCGTCGTCCTGGACCGGCGAAGCGAATATATCCGGCGGGGCATATGTCGACCTGAACGCCGGCGGCAGGCTTTCCATCCCGTTGCCGGCAACGGACCAGCCCAGCAACATCTTCCCCATCGTGAACCAGGCAATTGCGCCCTCGGGCACCACCACCTGGACCTCGGCCAAGGGCCCGCTGGGCACCACGGCCAACGGCGGGGCAGGGGCGCAGGGCATCACCGACGCGCCCGGCATCCTCATCCCGCTCACGCTGAGGCGCGCCCTGGCTGCCGGACTGACTTCGGTCACCGCCAGCACCGACGGCCACGCGGCACTGGACGCACTCCTGGTCCAGCCGTTGATCTCCACTGTGTCCGTCTCCGGATCCGGCGGCGACTCCACGCTGTACGTCAGCGCGGCCAAGTCCAGCACGGTCCAGAAAGTGACAGTGCGGGAAGGGTTTGTGCTGGTCCAGCGCCAGTACGACTCCGCCGGCCAGCCGGTCAAGGGCTCCAACGGCAGCGCCGGCAGCACGTCCGGACGCGTCACGGTGGCCCCGGGCGGCTTCACCCTGGTGACGCTGACCGCCGGGTGACCGTGGCGGGCTGACGCTGGTGCCAACGGGCCGGCGTCACGCACGGCAGCCTTTTGGAAACCACGACGGCGCCCTGCCGCGGATTTGCGCGGTGGGGCGCCGTCGTCGGGCGTTAAAGCCTGCCCTGCGTGACACGACGCGACGCGAGGCTGCGTGACACGACGTGACGCGACGCCGGCGGCGGAGGGTGGGTCCCGCCGTCGGACTTTACACGGTGGCAATGGCCGGGACATTCAGGCGAAACCACCCGGCGGAAACATGGGATACGGCCCCTCCGGCCTTTCCGGGCCAGGCTCTGTTGAAGGAGTGCACGCATGGCTACGCCGTTGAACCAGAGCGTGGCGGATTCCGCCCTGCTGACCAGATCGCTGCCGCTGGGCCTGCTCCGGACCTTCATCCAGTCGGACCTGGCGGACGAGGGCTTCACCCCCACCCTCCTGGCCGAGTTGAAGGTCCTGGCCCGCGTCCCCGGACTGCTGGTGGCCTGCAACTACGGCGGAACACTGTGCGACGCGGAGGGAATCTCCACCGAGACCCTTCCCCTGGGGAGCGCCGCGATCGCGCTCCGCGCCCTGGCCGCCCTGCCCAACACGCATGCCGCCGTCATCTCGGGGCGCTCGCTGCGTGACCTCGCCGCAGTCTCCCGGCTGCCCGCGGAGGTGCACCTCATCGGATCGCATGGCGCGGAGTCGGACATGGCCTTCGCCCACGTCCAGGACCTCGCCACCGAAGCCACGCTCCACAAGGTAGGCATCGCGCTTTCTGAGGCCGTGGGTTTTCAGGAGGGCATCTGGATCGAGCGGAAGCCGGTGGCCGTGTCCGTGCACACCCGGCCGGCTTCGCCGGCTGTGGTGCAGGTGGTGACGGAAACGGCGCGGGAGATCGCCAGGGCCCATGGGCTGTTCTTCATCGTGGACGGTTCCGTCCTGGATCTCTCGGTATTGGAACCGGCCAAGGCAGACGCCCTGGAAAATCTCCGGTCCCGGCTGGGCGCGAGTGCTGCGCTGTACGCCGGGGACGCCCACAGCGACGAACTGGCCATCGCCACGCTCCGCGGCCCGGACCTGGGGTTACGCGTGGGGCCGGGGGAGACCCGTGCTTCCCACCGGCTGCGGGATCCGGAATCCTTCGCCCGCGTCCTGGCCCTCCTGTTCGAGCTGCGGCGGGCCTGGCTTTTCGGCGAGGACGCCGTGGGGCTCGAGCGGCACACGATGATCGGCAACGGATCCGCCACCGCTTTGGTCACGCCGGATGCCAAGGTCTGCTGGATGAGCCACCCGCTCCCGGATTCAGGGTCGCTGTTCGCCCACATCCTGGGCGGCGACGCCGCCGGGCATTTCTCCGTTGAGCCGCTCAAGTCCTCGCAGGTTCTGGGCCAGCGCTACGTGGACAGCACCATGATCGTGGAGACGCGCTGGGCGGACGTGACCGTCACGGACTACCTGGAGCCGGCACCTGAAGGGATCACCAGCCTGGTCCGGGTGCTCTCCGGAACCGGCGGCGCCAAGATCGTCTTCGCACCCCGGCCGGACTACGCCAACGCGCCGTTCAGCATGGAAGCCCGCGGCGATGAACTCCATGTGGTGGGAACCTCCGATCCGATTTTCCTTTTTGCCCCGGGCGTCAGCTTCACCGTCACCTCGGACGGCCTCCACGCCACCGCCACCGCTTCGGTCAACCTCCAGGACGGGCCTGTGGTCCTCAACCTGCGCTGTGGCGACACCGAGCCTGCGTTGGCGCACCCCGGCGGGGAGACGGACCGGCGGGCGGGGGTGGCGCTCCACTCCCGGCGCTGGGTGCAGGAACTGGAGCTGCCCTCGGTGAAACCATCGCTGGTCCGCCGCTCAGCCCTGGTCCTCCGGGCCCTCGTGCACGAGCCCACGGGTGCCGTGCTGGCCGCGCCCACCACGTCCCTGCCCGAAGGGATCGGCGGCACACGGAACTGGGATTACCGCTACTGCTGGCTGCGGGACGGGTCCATGACGGTGAACGCGCTGGTGGACCTGGGCTCCACAGCGGAGGCGGCCGGTTTCCTGAGCTGGCTGGGCCGGATCCTCGAACATGCGCCGGGCCCGGAATGGCTGCATCCGCTGTACTCTGTGACGGGGGCGCCGCTGTCCACGGAGGCCGTCATCGACAGCCTGCCCGGGTATGCGGGGTCCCGGCCGGTCCGGATCGGCAACGCCGCGGACCACCAGGTCCAGCTGGACGTCTTCGGACCGGTGGCTGAACTGATCCACGGCGTCAGCTCACGGAATGGTGGCCTCGAGGACGACCACTGGGACCTGTTGGTGCAGATGGCGGCCGCCGTCCTGGCCCGGTGGCACGAGCCTGACCACGGCATCTGGGAAGCCCGGCGGCCGCCGCGGCACCACGTCTACACCAAGGTGATGTGCTGGGTGACGCTGGACCGCGCACTGCGGACCGCCGACCGGCACGGCAGGACGCCGGATCCGTCGTGGGAACCCACGGCCCGGATCATCCGGGAGGAAGTCCTGCGCGAAGGCTGGGATGACTCGGCCGCGTCCTACACGGTGGCCTACGACAGCCCCGAACTGGATGCGGCCGTCCTGCACATCGGGCTCTCCGGCCTGCTGGATGTCACGGACCAGCGGTTCCTGGACACTGTCACCGCCGTGGAAAGGGAACTGCGGGTGGGCCCCACAGTGTTCCGGTACAGGTACGACGACGGCCTGCCGGGTTTGGAGGGCGGCTTCCACATCTGCACCACCTGGCTGATTGAGGCGTACGTTGCGGTGGGCAGGATCGAGGAGGCCTGGGACCTGTTCGACCAGCTGGTGAACCTTTTTGGACCCACCGGCCTGCTGCCCGAAGAATACGATCCCAGTACGGAGACGCACCTGGGGAACCACCCGCAGGCCTACTCGCACCTGGGGTTCATCCGCTGCGCCCGGATCCTGGACCGGCACAAGCCAGAGGCCAAAAGGACATAACCCGGCGCGAACGTACACTTGAGGCCCTGCCGGGAGGGCCCCAACTGCTCGTTCGCGCTGGTCAGTTCAGCAGCAGCGCGACGCCGATCATGGCGGGTACCGCCACCACCGTGGTGATCAGGACGGTGTCCTTGGCCACGGTGAGGCCGGTCTGGTAGCGGCTGGCGGCAACAAAGACGTTCTGCGCCGTGGGGAGGGATGCCACCACCACGGCCGCGAACAGGGCGGGGCCGTCCATACCCAGGGCAAAGCGGGCAAAAACGTAGGCGATGGCCGGCTGGACCACAAGTTTGAAGGCGCTGGCCAGGAGGGTGTCTACACGCCTGCCGGTGGCGGCCTGCAATGGCCGGCTGCCGTTCAGGCTCATGCCGAAAGCGATCAGCATGGCCGGAATCGCGGCACCGCCAATAAGGTGGATCGGCTCCAGGAGCAGCGGCGGTACCTCCCAGCCCGTCCCTGCCACCAGCAGGCCCAGGCCGGAGCCAACAATCATCGGGTTCCGCAGGATCATTAGGATGAAGCCCCAGGGCGTGGTGCGGTGTGAGCTGGTACTGGCGTCCAGGATCATCAGAAAAATCGGTGTGAAGAACGCCAGCTGGAAGATCAGCAGTGGCGCCACGTAACTGGCGTCGCCCAAAACGTATACCGCGATGGGAATACCAAGGTTCGCGGAGTTGGCCAGGGAAGCGGCCATCGAGGACATCAGCGCTTCCGGCAGCGCGCGTTTCAGGGCGAACTTCACGATGCCAAAGAAGACAAGCGCCGTGCAGGCGGCGGACACTGCCGTGACCAGGAGCGGTTCCGCGAAGACTTCCCGCAGTTGCGCCTTGCTGAGCGTCTCGAAGAGCAGGGCAGGGCTGGCAACGAAGAAGGTCAGGCCACTGAGGACCTGGCGGGCGTTGTCGCCCAGGATGCGCCGGCGGCCGACGAACCAGCCCACCATGATGATGAACCAGACAACAAAGAAGCCCTGCAGCACGCCTACCAAGAAAAGCCTCCGAGGCTGCGGCGGCGGTGTCTGCCCGGACTCACGCTCCGGCTACAGGGCGGCGTTGTTAAGGGCGAACGGCGGGCGCATCAGGCCCGGCGTGAGGCCCTCGGCGGGATCGTTTCCGATCCGGACAATCTTGTTGTCCTTATCCACATGGATAACCTTCGGGTTGTAGGCCTTGGCCTCTTCCGTGGTCATCTGGGCATAGGTGATCAGGATGACAATGTCGTTCTCGTGCATCAGGTGCGCGGCTGCCCCGTTGATGCCAATGACACCGGAGCCGCGCTCGCCGGCGATGGTGTAGGTCTCCAGGCGCGCACCGTTGGTCACATCCACGATGGCCACGAGCTCGCCGGGAAGGATATCGGCAGCATCCAGCAGGTCCAGGTCAACGGTGACCGATCCTACGTAGTGCAGGTCGGCATGCGTGACGGTGGCCCGGTGGATTTTGGACTTGAACATTGTGCGATTCATAACCCGCCCAGTCTAGCGCCGGCACCCGGATCGCGCTGTGACGCACTAAACATGCCGGCGGAAGCTGTTTCCCCGACTTACCCGCACGTGACCGGGCGATCCGGCACCTAACTGGATGCGCCGCCGTCGTCCGTCCTTGCCACTGAGGTGGCGGTGGCGGCCAGCGTCTCGCGGGCGGCGAGTATGGCCGGCCGCTGCGCGCTGGAGCGGCGCACCGATGTGAACACGGTGCGGTGCGGGTTGCCCGGCAGGTCCAGCAGCTGGGCGGTGGTGCCGCGGCCGGTCCAGACGAGGTCCGGCATCAGCGCCACGGCATTTCCGGACTCGATCAGCCTGATCTGCGCCTGGAGATCGGCAGTTTCGAAGCGCACATCGGGTTCGAACCCGGCACTCCGGCAGGCCTGCTCCGCCCAGTGCCGGGAGGCCGCGCCGCGGGGCTCCATAACCCAGGGCAGCGCGGCAGTATCTTCCAGCGACGTGATGGGCGGCCGGCCGGGAGCGGCCGGCGGAACGGCCAGCCGGATCGCGTCAGTGGTCAGCTTGATGCGGTCCAGCTCCGGGTAACGCGGGGCGGCGTGGCCCGGATACTGTTCGGCGATGACCAGGTCAAAATCGCGCGCCCACGTCTCATGAAGTGCCGTTTCGGGTTCGCGCTGGATCATTTCGATCCGGACCTCAGGGTACTCCGCCGTCATCCGCGAGAGCGTGTCCGGCATCAGCGCCAGGGCCGCGGACTGGAACACCGCAATCCGGACGGTTCCCGTGACAGTGGTCAGGGACGCCGCCAGGTCCGCTTCCGCCTGCTCCATGGTTTCGAGCAGCTGGGCGGTGTGGGCCACCAGGACTTCGGCCTGGGGCGTCAGCTGCACGCGCCGCCCCGTCTTCCGGAGCAGCTCCACGCCCACTTCCTTTTCCAGCAGGGCAAGCTGCTGAGAGACCGACGACGGGCTGTACTGCAGTGCCTCCGCCACCTCCGCCAGGGTGCCCCGGATTTTCAGTTCGCGGAGAAGCCGCAGGCGCCGGACATCGAGCATGGCCACATTCCTTGATGAATCTAATGAATATAGGTTAGAAGTAGTCACTTTATCTAACGCAACTGCGCTTGCATACTGGTGTACCTGAGTTACCCCCGTCACAGCCCCTCGCCGGGGCGCCGTGTTGGGGCCGCACCCCACGCAGGAGTTCCTGATGAGCACAAGAGATATGTCCCAGTCGATTATGCGGCGCAAGCCCATCGACGATATCGAAGAAGAAAACAAGCACAGCGGGCTGTTCAAGTCCCTCGGGCTCTGGCAGCTCACCGCCATTGGTGTCGGCGGCATCATCGGCGTTGGAATTTTCTCCCTCGCCGGGTTGGTCGCGGCCGGAAGCGAAGATACTCCCGGCGTGGGGCCCGCGGTGCTGATCTCGTTCCTTGTTGCTGGTCTCGCATCCGCCGCGGCTGCCCTGTCCTACGCCGAGTTTGCAGGCATGATTCCGCGCGCAGGGTCCGCCTACACCTACGGCTACGTTGCTCTGGGTGAGGTGATTGGATGGTTCATCGGCTGGGACCTGCTGCTCGAATACATTGCCATTGTGGCCGTGGTGGCCATTGGCATTTCGGGGTACTTCGACGCCTTCCTGTCGGGTATCGGCGTTAACATGCCTGTCTGGATGACGTCCACGCCGGATGAGGGCAAGGGCGGCATCGTCAATATTCCCGCCATCGTGGTCTGCCTCCTGGTGACCTGGATCCTGTCCCGCGGCACCAAGGCATTCGGCCGGTTTGAACTCGTAGCCGTGGCCATCAAGGTCATCCTGATCCTGTTCATTATCGGCCTCGGCGTTTTCTACATCGACACCAACAACTACAACCCGTTTATGCCCAGCGGCTTTGGGCCGGTCCTGGCCGGTGCCGCGACCGTCTTCTTCGCGGTGTTCGGGTACGACGCCATGAGTACCGCGGCGGAAGAGGCAACCGACGGCAAGAAGCACATGCCGAAGGCCATCATCCTTTCGCTGATCATCGCCATGCTGCTCTACGTCGCTGCCACCCTCGTCCTGACCGGCATGCAGAACTACAAGGACATCGACCCCACGGCCGGCTTCGCTTCCGCCTTCACGGGCGTGGGTCTGCCCGTCATCGCCACCATCATTTCGGTCTTCGCCGTCCTGTCCATCCTGACCGTGATGCTGACCTTCCTCCTGGGCGTCACCCGTGTCTGGTTCTCCATGAGCCGCGACGGACTGCTGCCCGGCTGGTTCGCCAAGACGGACCGGCACGGAACCCCGCAGCGCGTCACCTGGATTGCCGGCGTCGCCTCCGCCCTGCTGGCCGGTGTGTTCCCCATCAAGGCCGTCGCGGACCTCACTAACATTGGCATCCTGGCCGCGTTCGTCGTCGTCTGCTTCGCCGTGATCGTGTTCCGCTACAAGAAGCCGGACGCCCCACGCACGTTCCGCCTTCCGCTGATGCCCGTTATTCCGGCCTTCGGTGTGCTGGCGTCCGCCTTCCTCATGTTCCAGCTGCACTGGGAGACCTGGGCGCGGTTCGGTGTCTGGCTCGTCATCGGCCTGGCCATCTACTTCTTCTACGGCCGCAAGCACTCCCTGATGAACCCGGACAGCCCACGCCACGAAGAGATTGTGGAGATGCACCGCCCCATCGGCTGACCCCCCTTGCGCGTTGCTCTATCACTTTTGGTCCCTAAACCCACGTTTTAGGAACCAAAGGTGATAGGGCAACTCGTGTTTAAGGGGTGGTGAAAGCGTTGGTTTTTCTAACCTGTATTGCTTAGAAAACATCGCTTTATCTTATGTGATTGCAAGCTCATACTGATTGATAAGACCCCTTCCACACCAAGGAAAGAACGAGCACACCATGACTCACACTGCAACGGAAGCCGCCGGACAGACAGACGTCCCGCAGGCCCGGGCCCTCGCGGCGGACACCATCACCCTGGTCCGCCGCTGGCTGACCGAGGCTTCGAAAGTTCCCGTTGATGCCTCGGCCGAGCAGCTCGCCGGTGTGCTGAAGGACCCGAACGGCCTGGACTTCACCGTTGGCTTCGTGGACGGCGTGGTCCGTCCCGAAGACCTGCATGTGGCTGCCCGCAACCTCGCCGCCCTGGCGCCCAAGGTCCCGGCGTTCCTGCCCTGGTACATGCGCAGCGCCGTCCGCCTCGGCGGCACCATGGCCCCGGTCCTGCCGCAAGTGGTCATCCCGATCGCCCGCCGCGTGCTCCGCGAAATGGTGGGCCACCTGATCGTCGACGCCACCGACGCCAAGCTGGGCCCGGCCATCGCCAAGATCCGCAAGGACGGCATCAAGCTCAACGTGAACCTCCTCGGCGAGGCCGTCCTGGGCGAGCACGAGGCTTCCCGCCGGCTCGCGGGAACCCACACACTCCTGGCCCGCCCGGACGTGGACTACGTCTCCATCAAGGTTTCCTCCACCGTGGCCCCGCATTCCGCCTGGGCGTTCGACGAGGCCGTGGAGCACGTCGTGGAGAAGCTCACGCCGCTGTTCACCAAAGCCGCCTCCTTCGCGGGCGCCGCGTCAGGCGCTGGCGCGGCGAAGAACGCCAAGTTCATCAACCTGGACATGGAGGAATACAAGGACCTGGACATGACCATCGCGGTCTTCACCCGGATCCTGGACAAGCCCGAGTTCAAGAACCTGGAAGCCGGCATCGTGCTGCAGGCCTACCTGCCCGACGCCCTTTCCGCCATGATCCGCCTCCAGGACTGGGCCGCCGAACGCCGCGCCAACGGCGGCGCCGCCATCAAGGTCCGCGTGGTCAAGGGCGCCAACCTGCCCATGGAACAGGTGGAGTCCTCGCTGCACGACTGGCCGCTGGCCACCTGGCACACCAAGCAGGATTCGGACACCAACTACAAGCGCGTCATCAACTACTCGATGCACCCGGACCGGATCAGGAACGTCCGGATCGGCGTGGCCGGCCACAACCTGTTCGACATCGCCTTCGCCTGGCTCCTGGCCAAGCAGCGCGGCGTGGAGTCCGGCATCGAATTCGAGATGCTGCTGGGCATGGCGCAGGGCCAGGCCGAAGCGGTCAAGAAGGACGTCGGCTCGCTCCTGCTCTACACCCCGGTGGTGCACCCGGCCGAGTTCGACGTCGCCATCGCCTACCTGATCCGCCGCCTCGAAGAGGGCGCCAGCCAGGACAACTTCATGTCCGCCGTGTTTGAACTCAGTGAAAACGAAGTGCTGTTCGAGCGCGAGAAGCAGCGCTTCCTCGCCTCCCTGGACACGCTCGACTACGAGGTCCCCCCGGCCAACCGGCAGCAGAACCGCAGCCTCCCGCCGCAGCCCCTGCCGCGTGACACGTTCGCGAACACCCCGGACACCGACCCGTCGCTGCCCGCCAACCGCACCTGGGGCCGGGCCATCCTGGGCCGTGTCCCGTCCTCCACCCTGGGCAACGCCGCTGTAGAGGCCGCCACCATCACGGACGCGGACACCCTCAACAAGGTCATCGGCACCGCCGTCGAAAAGGGCAAGGCCTGGGGCGCCCTCTCCGGCGACGAGCGGGCCGAGATCCTGCACCGCGCCGGCGACGTCCTCGAGGCCCGCCGCGCCGACCTGCTCGAGGTTATGGCGTCCGAAACCGGCAAAACCATCGACCAGGGCGACCCCGAGGTCAGCGAAGCCGTGGACTTTGCCCACTACTACGCCGAGTCCGCGCGCAAGCTGGAAAAGGTCGACGGCGCCACGTTCGTTCCGGCCAAACTCACCGTGGTGACTCCGCCATGGAACTTCCCGGTGGCCATCCCGGCCGGCTCCACCCTTGCGGCACTCGCCGCCGGCTCCGCCGTCGTGATCAAGCCTGCCAAGCAGGCCCGCCGCAGCGGTGCCGTGATGATCGAGGCGCTGTGGGAAGCGGGCGTCCCGAAGGACGTGCTGACCATGGTGCAGCTCGGCGAGCGTGAGCTCGGCCAGCAGCTGATTTCCCACCCCGCCGTGGACCGGGTGATCCTCACCGGCGGCTACGAGACCGCCGAGCTGTTCCGTTCCTTCCGCAAGGACCTGCCGCTCCTGGCCGAGACCAGCGGCAAGAACGCCATCATCGTCACCCCCAGCGCTGACCTGGACCTGGCCGCCAAGGACGTGGCCTACTCCGCGTTCGGCCATGCCGGACAGAAATGCTCGGCAGCATCTCTGGTGATCCTGGTGGGCTCCGTTGCCAAGTCCAAGCGCTTCCACAACCAGCTCGTCGACGCCGTCACCTCGCTGAAGGTGGGTTACCCGCAGGACCCCACCAGCCAGATGGGCCCCATCATCGAGCCCGCCAACGGCAAGCTCCTGAACGCCCTCACCACCCTGGGCGAAGGCGAAACCTGGGCGGTGGAACCGAAGAAGCTCGACGAAACCGGCCGCCTGTGGAGCCCCGGCGTGCGCTACGGCGTCCGCCGCGGATCATACTTCCACCTCACCGAATTCTTCGGACCGGTCCTCGGCGTCATGACCGCTGAAACGCTCGAAGAGGCCATCGCCATCCAGAACCAGATCGAGTACGGCCTCACCGCTGGCCTGCACTCCCTGAACCCGGACGAGCTCGGCACCTGGCTGGACTCCGTCCAGGCCGGCAACCTCTACGTGAACCGCGGCATCACCGGCGCCATCGTGCAGCGCCAGCCCTTCGGCGGCTGGAAGAAATCCGCCGTCGGCGCCGGAACCAAAGCCGGCGGACCCAACTACCTCGCCGGCCTCGGCGACTGGGTTAGCGCGGACGCCGCAGTCACGCTGGCCGTCACCAACGCGGGCGTCGGCCGGATCCAGAACGCCGCGGCAGAAGAACTGGAGCCCGCCGAGATTGAGTCGCTGCAGCGCTCCCTCGGGTCTGATGCCCTGGCCTGGGCCCACGAGTTCGGCACCGCCAAGGACGTTTCCGGCCTGAGCGCGGAACGGAACATCTTCCGCTATCGCGCGCTGCCGGTCACCGTGCGTCTCTCCGAAGGTGCCCCGCTGGCCCACCTCGTGCGGACCGTGGCGGCCGGTGTCCTGGCCGGCTCGGCGCTGACCGTGTCCACCGCCGTCGAACTTCCCGCCCAGCTGCGGGCCGTGCTCACCGGGCTGGACATCACGGTCACTGTGGAGTCCGACGCCGGCTGGCTGGCTTCGGCGGCACGCCTCGCCGCGGCGGGCAAACTGTCCGGCGCGCGAATCCGCCTGATCGGCGGCGACGCCACCGCCCTCGCGGAGGCCACGGACGGGCGTCCTGACTTGGCGATCTACGCCCACGCGGTCACCGAAGCCGGACGGGTAGAGCTGCTGCCGTTCCTGCACGAGCAGGCCATCAGCATAACGGCCCACCGCTTCGGCACCCCGAACCACCTCTCCGATGCGCTGATCTAGGCGGGCCGGAACCCAACAAAACGAAAGGCCCGGTGGCCGCCATCGGGGCGGGTGCCGGGCCTTCGCTATTGAATAGTTGAGTAGTGATCAAGTGGCTGCGCTCGGCGAGCCTGGAGACCGTAGGTAATCAGCCCAGATACCAGCCTGGGGGAGTCCACGATGCCGGAACATTGTGGGCGGAGAAATCTTCGCAACGGGTGCAGGTGTAGGCGACTTCGCCCAGTGTCCTGACCGCCCCGTCACGCCGGTAAACCGGTGGAATGTAGGACTCGAGATAGATGAATTCATCCGTGCCACATTTGTCGCACGTGGGCTTGCCGATGTACTCGGCGGCCCGCGAAATACCGGCGTTGTGGCTGGAATGATGCGTGACCAGCGGCCGTACAGTGCTATGTCGCTGGGTATATACAGTGTGTAAATGGGTGTTCTCGGCTGTCGTCATTGGCTGCCTATCCCGAGTGCGGCCGCATCATGGGCTGCATGGCGCACTCGTAGTGTTGAACCGGCCACTGCTTGACCCATGGATATTCCAGCATAGGCGAGGCGGGCTTTTACTTCAATGGTTCGTTTCCAGCCCTGATTCCTGCGGCAAATTCGGTCAAACCGACTTCTTGAGCGTCCGCCCGACGATGGTCTGGGTCAGCGCATCGATCACTTCGGCGTTGGCCAGCGGGTTCCGGATCAGGGTGAAATCCACATCGCCCACTGGAGGAAGGTCGAACCGGCGGGTGATGATCTTGAGGTCTTCGGGAACCAGCGACGTCGGCATCACAGCCACGCCGATGCCTGCCCGGAGTGCCGCCAGGACACCGCTGATCTGCCGGGTAGTGCATGTGATTCGCCAGGTCCGGCCGCTTGATTCCAGTGCATCGATGGCCAGCTTCCGGCTGAGGCTGGGGGAGGGGTAGGAGATCAGGGGTACGGGATGCCCGGGCTCCAGTGACGTCTGCTCCAGCCCCACCCAGGAAAAGGTGTCGTGCTGGACCACCGTGCCGTCCTTGACGCCAGCCACCCACTTCACAAACACCAGGTCCAGCTGGCCGGCATTGAGTTTCTTATACAGCTGGTCGCTCTGGCCAACGGTGAGCTCAAGGTTGATCTGTGGATAGACCTGGCGGAACTCCCGAAGGATCCGGGGGAGGCCGGTGATGGCGAGGTCGTCCGCCGTGCCGAACCGCAGCCGGCCCCGCATGGCCGAGCCGGAGAAGTAACGTGTGGCGGCATCGTGGGCCGAAAGGATGGTGCGGGCGAAGCCGGCCATCGCGTCACCGTTGTCCGTGAGCCGGACATCGCGGGTGTCCCTGCTGATGAGGATGCGCTTCGCCGCCGTCTCCAGCTTGCGGACATGCTGGCTGACGGTGGGCTGTGCCAGGCCCAGGCGCTCCGCGGCCTTGGTGAAGCTGAGCGTCTCGGCTACGGCCAGGAAGGAACGGAGCTGGGTGGGTTCGTACACAGTGGACTCCTTTGGCTGCGGGCTGACTGTCCACCCACGTCAGAGTGGGTGCTATTACGCTTTGTAATGGTAGTTATAGGCGCGATAGGGCTACATAATCACCTGGAACCAGCCTAGCGTGGGAAGCATCCCAGTCCGCCCGCTTTCCTGAGGACATCCCTGTGGCACCCCCACCGCCAACGTCGGCAACCGTCAGCCAGCCCGTCATCGACTCCGCCTCCGCGTCCGCTACCGCCGCCTCCGCCCAGACCCAACCCATCGCCGTCGTCAGTGAACACCTCCCCTGGCGGCACACGTTTATCTCCCTGAAAGTCCCCAATTTCCGCATCTTCGCGATCGGGCACTTTGTCGCCGTCGTCGCCCTCTGGATGCAGCGGATCGCCCAGGACTGGCTGGTGCTGGAACTGTCCGGCTCCGTCACCGCCGTGGGCATCACTGTGGCGCTGCAGTTCATGCCGTCGCTGCTGTTGGGGCCGTGGGGCGGCATGATGGCGGACCGGTTTGCCAAGCGCCGGATCCTCATCCTGTGCCAGAGCCTGGCCGCGGTCCTCGCCGCAGCGCTCGCCGTGCTTGCCCTGACCGGCGCCATCGAAGTGTGGCACGTGTACGTCATCGCGCTGCTGCTGGGCCTGGTCACCGTGCTGGATCAGCCCGCGCGCCAGGTGTTCGTCAACGAGCTGGTGGGCCCCAAGTACCTCCGGAACGCCATCAGCGTCAACTCCACCACGTTCCAGCTGGGAGGCCTGATCGGTCCGGCACTGGCGGGACTGATGCTCACCGCCGTCGGCGCCGGCTGGGCCTTCGCCGCGAATGCGCTGGCCTGCTGCTCCACGGTGGCCATGCTGCTGCTCCTGCGCAAGGACCAGCTGTTCGTCAGCACTCCCGCGCCCAAGAAGAAGGGCATGCTGCGGGAAGGACTGCAGTATGCGCTCAGCAAGCCCACCATCTACTGGCCGTGGCTGATGGCCGGCTTCATCTCCGTCTTCGCCATGAGCCTGCCCGTGCTGCTCGCCGCGTTCGCGGACCACGTGTTCGACGTCGGCGCCGGCGGCTATGGCCTGCTGAACGCCCTGGTGGCACTGGGGGCGCTGGCCGGTGCTGTCGCGTCCACGCGGCGCCGCCAGCTGCGGCTCCGCTCCGTGGTGTTCTGTGCGGGAATGTATGGCCTGATGCTGTGCCTGGCCGCCCTGGCGCCGTCCATGCTCTGGTTTAGCGTGGTGATGGTCCTGTCCGGATTCTGGTGCCTGATGTTCCTCACCGGCTCCAACCAGCTCGTCCAGATCAGCTCCAACATGGGCATCCGGGGCCGGGTCATGAGCCTGTACATCATGGTGCTGATCGGCGGCCAGGCCATCGGCGGGCCCATGCTCGGGTGGATCGCCGAGCACGTGGACCCGCACGTGGCACTCATGGTGTCCGGCGGGGTGCCGGCGCTCGCCGCGGTGACTGTCGCCGTCGTCCTGGCCCGAAAAGGCGCGCTGGCGCTCAGGGTGGACCTCAAGGACCGCCGCCACCCGTTGCGGATCGTCCGCCGGGTAGCCGCGGCGTGAGGGGCCACGGCGTACAGGGCCGCAGACTAAGGGCCGCGGCGTCTACGCCGCGGCCCAAAGCGGCAGAGCCTAAGCCGGCACGTGCGGGTACTCGGCCTCGCGCCGCTGGAACTCCAGCACGTCCTTGTTGAGGACCACGCCCTCGCGGATTTCGATGGCGCGGGAAATGGTTTCGTTCCCGTCCCACTCCGCGGGGCCGCCGATGACCGTCTCAAGGAACGGCAGCAGGGCCTGGCTGATCTCCCAACTGGAGGAATTCCAGAGGTAGGACGGGCTGTGGTCCACCGCGTAATAGTTGATGTGGTCGCCGACAGTAAACATCGGTTCCGCGAACCTGGTGGACCGCGCCCAGCTGAAGCCCATTCCCTCGTCGCACGAAACGTCCACGATCAGGCTGCCCGGGCTGAACGCCGCGAGGTCCTCAGTCCGCAAATACGTCAGCGGATTGTTCGGATCCTGCAGCGTGCAGTTGACCACGATGTCGCTCTCGGCCAGGAACGGCGCCAGCGGAACCCGGCCCCGTTCGGTGATGACCTGGCTCAGGAAGGGGGCCTTGTCGTCGTGATCAAACTGGACGATGTTGACCGAGTGGATCGGGGCACCAACCGCCGCAACTCCGCGGTTGGTCAGCACCTGCACGTCGTGGATGCCATGCGCGTTCAGCGCCGTCACGGCGCCGCGCGCGGTCGCGCCGAAGCCGATCACCACGGCACTGAGCCGGCGGCCGTAGTCACCCGTGGAGCCGGTGAGCGAGAGCGCATGAAGCACCGAGCAGTAGCCGGCCAGCTCGTTGTTTTTGTGGAATACGTGAAGCCCAAAACCGCCGTCGCTCGCCCAGTGGTTCATCGCTTCGAAGGCGATGAGCGTGAGCTTCTTGTCGATGGCCAGCTGGGTGATGGCGCGGTCCTGGACACAGTGCGGCCAGCCCCAGAGGATCTGGCCGTCGCGCAGTTCCGCGAGGTCCTCCGGCTGCGGCTTGGGCAGGAGTACGACGTCGGCCTCCGCCAGCAGTGCTTCCTTGGTGGCCATTTTGCCCACGAGGGTTGAGAGCTGGTCATCCGAGACGCCGAAGCGCTCACCATAGCCCTGCTCCAGGATAATGCGCTGGCGCAGTTCCGGAGCGATCCGCTCGAAATGCAGGGGGTGGATGGGGAGGCGGCGTTCGTCCGGTTTCCGGGTGGATGCCAGGACGCCGAGGGTCAGGTGGCTCTGTTGGCCACTCACTTCTTTTTTGCGGCCTTAGACGTGATGTCCAGGGAGGTGGCAGGCGCTCCGGCGGCCCGCTTGTCGGCGCGCTTTTCCTTGATGGACTTGCCGGCTTTTTTGGATGCTGCTTGACGCGGGGACTTGTCAGCCATGATTGCTCCTGTAGCGGAACCGAAGAGGTTCCTGACTTCTGACGATACACGGCTGGGCCTAACGGCCCCCGGGTGATGGCCGTATGGAGTGGGAGTAGCCGCGCCGGCGCGCCAGCTGCTGTGGTGCGAAGACGGTGGTGAGAAACATTGGAGCGGCTGACGGGAATCGGACCCGCGTATCAAGCTTGGGAAGCTAGCGCTCTACCATTGAGCTACAGCCGCATCGCCCCGTTTTGAGCGGGGCAGAACTTAGCTTAGCGCAGATGCGATCACGCGCCAGCAACCGTGACCAAGCACTGGACCCGTGTCCGCCGGGATGGCCGCTACCGGCCGCGTCATCCAGTAACTCTTCAATAACGGCGCCGTCGGTGGCTAGGTCGGGGGCGGGCCGAGTGGCTACTCTGAACCCGTTAGCTGCGGTGTCATGGGGGTGGGGCGGGCTACCACCTGACCAGCCGCTAACTAAGGACTCCCATGGTATTTGCAGAGCACGAGGTGCTTATCCGGTGCGACGCAATGACCGTGTACGCGTTCCTGGTGGACGGAATGAACCTTCCCCTATGGCGCAAGGGCATCCGCAGCATCGGCTTGATGTCCGGTGCCGCCGGAACCAAGGGCGCTGTGTACCGTCAGACAACCACGGGCCGGTCAGGACGGACAATCCCCGCCGACTTCGAAATAACGCAGGCCAGGCCGGGCGCCGAGATCCAGTTCCGTGTGATCTCGGGACCGTCGCAGCCCACCGGCGGGTACTACCTCAGCACCGAACCGGCCGGCACCCGCGTCAGGTTCGCCCTCGAGTACCAGCCCAAAGGCCTCCTGGGCCTGATGAACACCGGCATCCAGCGCACCATCAGGGCCGAAGTGTCCCAGCTCGCACGGCTCAAAGATGTCCTGGAAGTGCGGACGGCCGCCTGAGGGCTACTGCGCCAGCCGCTGGCCCGCCCAGCTTCCGGTGATGTTCGACGGCGACGCAAGGCTTCCGCTGCTCAGGTCCCAGTACTGCACCACATCGTTGGCCCGGCGGAGTGCCACTCCCGTGGAGTTCAGGGCTGTCACGTCGCGCAGCGGACGGATCCCGGTGACATCAGTCCAGCCAGTATCGACGGTGAGCCGGGCTTCGACGCGTGGCGCCGGAGTGCCGGCTCCGCGGTAAAGCTGCACGGCGCCGTCGGACTTAATCGCCAGGAGATCCTGGAAACCGTCGGCGTCATAATCCACCATGCTCAGCTTCCTGGCCGCCACGCCGGTCGCCATGAGGGTGCGTGAGGACATGTCGGCCAGGCCCACGTTCGGGTAGAGATAGAGGGTGGTGCCCTCCAGGGCGACCAGCTGGGGGAGCCGGTTGTTGGCGCACCAGCCGCCGACGGCCAGCGTCAACGTCGCCCAGCCGGACTGGCCGAGGGTGACCGAAGCACCGAAGCCGCCGCCGGCGAACCCCGGATGGAGCGTCAGCCGGCCGTCGTTCCACTGGGCGAGGATGTCGTAGGTGCCGTTACGGTCCCAGTCGGTGACGAAGACTTCCTTGACGTTGCTGAAAAAGGAGTTGATGACCTTCGCCGGGCCAAAGGTCCTGTTCCCGGTGGAGGGACGGTTGATGAGCTCGCCGCCGCTGTTGACCGAGACGAGGTCGGCGGCACTGTTGATCGCCGCGTTGGCCAGGTCAAGGGTGGGCGGCATGTGCTTGACGGCCGGATCGCACATGGTGGGTGCCGGGGCGGGGAAAGCGCCCCCGCCGGCGGAGCTGCCTCCGGGCGACGTGATGGTGCCGGCGGGCAGGGTGGTGTAGCCGAAGAAGTTCACCACGCCCCAGATGGTGAACAGATTGTTCGTGTAGGAGATCCCGGCGCCCATGACGTTGAAGCGCGGGTCTAGCAGCATGGCGTTGTGGCCCTCGGAGTTTTTCCACCACTCCACCAACTGCGCCGCGTTGCGGTCCGTGCGGATGGCAATGACCTCACCGCCGCTGCTCGGATTCAGGGCGCGGGGGTCGGTCCAGAAGCTGGCACGGTGCTCAATGACGTCCCGGGACGCGATGCTGTTGGACCATTCCTGCGCCATGCCGGCCACCGTGGGGTGGTACTTGACCGGGGCCAGGCCCTTGGACACCCGGTAGTTGTTGATTTCGTTAAAAACCGTGAGGATGGCGGCCGTGTTGCTGTCCGGCACCAGGGCCTCGGTGCCAAGGGATTTGGTAGTGAGGGATTCCGTTGCGGGGGCCGGAGCGGTGGGAGCCGACAGGGTGGGAGCCGCAGTTTTGTTGTGGGCCAGTTCGGATTCGGGGGCCCAGAGGGGTGGCAGGGAGGGCGGCCCGGGCGCAATTGGTTCGGACGTGGTGGTCTCGGGAGCAGCCACCGTCGCCGCCGCCGGCGCCGCTGCGGTCCCTGACGTGCCTTCTCCGGCGGGTGACGCCGGTGTGATCACCGGTTCCACGGCTGGGGCGAGCGGGGAACCGGTGCCGGTCTCAACGTCGGGTGCGCCGCCGTCGTCCGCTGTTCCCGACGGTCCCAACGTGACCGTGCGCGGCCCAAAGGCACCTGCCTGTACCGACGGCGCACTCGCCGGCGGACCGGAATACGTGCCGGCGGCCGGGGATACGAGTGCGAGCGCGCACAACATAGCCACAGCGGCGGGCGCCGCGAATTTTTTCAAAACCAACCCCAGATCAGTTTCAGTTGTACCAACCGGGAGACCCTCCGGCGGCTGACATGCTGAGGCAACATTAGCCCCACTAGGCGACAGCAACAACGAAAAACTGTGGGCTGTGGATAATGCGGTATTTTGGGAGGCGTGCTGATCTCTGACCGCGATATTCGTGCCGAACTAGACTCCCAACGGATTGTCCTCGAACCTTACGATCCCGTGATGGTCCAGCCGTCGTCGGTGGACGTGCGGATCGACCGGTTCTTCCGACTTTTCGACAACCATAAGTACGCGCACATCGACCCCGCCGAAGAGCAGCCCGAGCTGACGCGGCTTGTGGAGGTGGAGAGCGGTGAGCCGTTCATCCTGCACCCCGGCGAGTTTGTCCTGGGTTCCACCTACGAGGCCGTCACGTTGCCGGACGACATTGCTGCGCGGTTGGAAGGCAAGTCGTCCCTGGGCCGGCTGGGCCTGCTGACGCACTCCACGGCCGGGTTCATTGATCCGGGGTTTTCCGGCCACGTCACGCTGGAGCTGTCCAACATGGCCACGCTGCCCATCAAGCTCTGGCCCGGCATGAAGATCGGCCAGCTGTGCTTCTTCCGGCTGACCTCTGCTGCTGAGTTCCCGTACGGTTCCGGCGAATACGGCAACCGCTACCAGGGCCAGCGAGGGCCGACAGCCAGCCGCAGCCACCTGAACTTTCACCGTACCGAGGTCTGAGCCTTTTCCTTCGAGGGGTGCAGGTTCGGCGCGTGTCTGCGTGCAGGTTAGGCGGGTGGCCTACGCCTTCGCGGCCAACCGGACAGGCCCGCCGAACGCCTTGAGCACTGGTTCCACATAGCGCGCGGCCAGCGGCCCGAGGACGGCCATGATCAGCACGTAGGCCGTGGCCAGGGCCGCGAGCTCGTCCGGGACCACGCCGGACGCCACTGCCAGGCCGGCGATGACGATGGAAAACTCGCCGCGGGCAATCAGTGCCGCACCTGCACGGAAGCGGCCGGGACGGGCAATGCCGGCGCGCTTGGCGGCCCAGATGCCGGTGAGCATTTTGGTCGCGGCGGTGACAACGGCCAGAACCAGCGCCCAGCCGAGCACCGGCGGGATCGAGGAAGGATCCGTGTTAAGGCCGAAGGCGACAAAGAAAAGCGCCGCGAACAGATCCCTCAGGGGCTCCAGGATCCGGGTGGCGCTGTGGGCCGTGGCGCCCGAAATGGCGATGCCGAGCATGAACGCCCCTACGGCTGCCGAAACCTGCATGGCCGAGGCCACGCCCGCCACCAGCAGGGCCGCGCCCAGCAGGTTGAGCAGGAAGACTTCGGAGTTCTCGCTGTGCACCGCTTTCGACACGCGGTGTCCGTGCCGCAGGGCCACCATCAACACCACGGTGACCACCGCAAGGGAGATCGCCACGGTGGTGAGCCCGCCCAGGAAGCTCACGCCGGCAAGGGTGGCGGTAAGGATGGGCAGGTATACGGCCATGGCCAGGTCCTCGAAGACCAGTATGGACAGCACCACCGGGGTCTCGCGGTTACCGATCCGGCCCAGGTCCGTGATGACCTTGGCGGCGATCCCGGACGACGATATATACGTGACACCGCCCATGACCATCGCGCCCACCATGCCCCATCCAAGCAGCAGCGCCAGTCCTGCGCCGGGGATGAAATTCAGCACCAGGTCAAGAACACCGGCCTGCCAGGACCTGCGCAGACCGGTGAAAAGCTCGGCAGCCGTATATTCCAAGCCGAGCATAAGCAGCAGCAGAATCACGCCGATTTCGCCAGAGAGATGTGCGAATTCCTGCATACCTTCGAGCTTGACCACGCCGCCTGCGCCGAAGGCGAGTCCGCCAACGAGGTAGAGCGGGATGGGTGACATTCCGATCCGTCCGGCCAGCCTGGCCAGCAGGCCAAGGCAGAACACAACGGCCCCCAGTTCAATGAGGGTCAGGGCCAACGGGTCCATAACGCTCAGCCGTTGCGCAGGATGTCGGCCGCCGAATCGAGGCCTTCTTGCGTTCCAACTGCAACGAGGAGGTCACCGGAGTGAAGTACGACGTCGGGTCCCGGCGACGGGAGCACTTCGCCTTCACGCATGATCGCCACGATCGAGACTCCGCAGCGCGTGCGGATACAGGCCTTCCCCATGGGCTGGTTCTGGAACGGGGATTCCGGCGCGATGGAGAACTGCCGGGTCACGATGCCCGGGATCTCCCGGTGCTCTTCAGTCAGCTTCATGGCAAGGTGCTGCCCGCCCAGGAGGTTACCCAGGGTGGCGGCCTCATCGCCGGTCAGGGGAATCGACGCCTGGCAGGTGTCGGGATCGTCCCAAGTGGAAACGATGAGTTCCATCGTGCCCTCGCGCAGCTCCACGACGCCGATGCGGCGGCCGGAAGTCGTCATGAAGTCCTTCCGCCGGCCCAGGCCGGGGAGGTCAGTCTCGTCCACGTTCATACCACCAGCCTAGTCTTTGCAGGCCGGTTTCGGGCGGGGGTGGGGCTTAAGTGGCCGTTCGCGCTAGGAGGCTGGAACGACGGCGATGGCGGTCTTGTCCGGCGACTTCACCGGGAGCAGGACCAGCAGGCCGGCGAGCAGCACCACCATGATGCCCAGGATTCCCCAGCGCTGGGCCTCGCCGGGCGCAACCAGGGGAGTGGCCAGCGTGATGCACAGGGTGAACAGCGCCGGGGCCAGGAAACTGACGGCACGGCCGGTGGTGGCGTAGAGGCCAAACAGTTCGCCGGACTCGCCGTGGGGTGCCAGCCGGGCCAGGTAAGCCCGCGATGAGGACTGGGCAGGCCCCACAAACAGGCACAGGAACAGCCCGAAGACCCAGAAGGTGGTGCTGCCGGCCCACGCCGTGCCAAAGAAGATGTAGTTTTCGTTGCCGAGGACCAGGATCATGGTCCCGGCGACCAGCAGCCCCACCAAGGAACCCATGATCACGGCCTTGGGCCCCACACGATCGTCCAGGAACCCGCCGATGATGGCGCCCACGGCCGCCACCACATTGCCGAAGATGGCAAAGAAGATGACCTCGGACAATTCGAAGCCAAACGTGCCGGCCGCGATGATCCCGCCGAAGGTGAACACGGCCGCGAGGCCGTCCCGGAACACTGCGCTGGCCAGGAGGAAATAAATGGTGTGCGGGCTGGTGGCGTAGATGGCCTTGATCCGGCGGATCAGCAGGCGGTAGGAGGCCAGGAAACCCAGCGGTTGGGCCCGCTCCGGCCGCGGCAGCTCCGGGACAGCGAACAGCACGGGCAGGGCAAAGATGAAGAACCACAGGGCTGAGAACACAGCCACGAGCCGGATGTTCAGGCTGTCCTCGGTGGAGGCGCCGAACCAGTCGAAGCTCGGCTGCACAAACAGCTGCAGCACAATCAGCAGGGCCACAATGCCGCCCAGGTAGCCCATGCCCCAGCCGAACCCGCTGACCTTGCCGATGTTTTTCGGCGTGGAGATCTGGGCCAGCATGGCGTTGTAGTTGACGCCGGCGAACTCAAAGAACACGTTCCCCAGCGCGATCAGGGAAACGCCCAGGAGCAGGAACTCCGGCCGTGGGAACACAAAGAAGCACAGGCCCGTCAGGACGGCGACGGCGGCCGTGTTGACCCCCAGCCACAGTTTGCGGCGTCCGCCGTTGTCCGAGCGCTGCCCGGTCACCGGAGCGAGTAGCGCGATGGCGATCCCCGCAATGGCCAGTGCACCGCCAAGAACGGCCGACGCCTGGTCCTCGCCGCCGAAGGCATTGGAGGTGAGGTAGACGGTGAACACGAAGGTGGTCATTACCGCGTTGAAGGCCGCAGATCCCCAGTCCCAGGCGGCCCAGGCGAGGACCCGGCCCTTGCCGGCGGCCTGGGTTCCGGACGCGAGTTCCGATGACGGCTGCATGGCCTCAGGAGCGCTGGCGGTGTTCATAGGCTGAATCGTATCCGCCCCTGGCGAACATCGCGGTGATGATACGCCGGACACCCGGGAAATTCCAGGGACCCGCGATCTGGGGCGGGAAAAGTGTCAGTGGTGCCTTGATAAACTTTGGCCACCGAACCTGACGAATGACCGCCTGCCCTAACTTTTTGACAATCGAATCCCTGACGTTGCGGAGATACCAGTGATCACAGTCCTTGCCGTGCATTTTGCGGTTGCTGCCGTGGCGCCGTTTCTCTTCAGGGCGTGGGGTCGCAGCGCGTTCTATGCGCTGGCGGCTGTGCCCTCTGCTTCCTTTGTCTGGCTGTTGTTCCAGCACGGCGCCGTGTACTCGGACGCCGGCGCGGTCTCGGAGGTCTTCCCGTGGATTCCCGGGCTGGATCTTGAATTCGCCTTCCGGCTCGATCCCCTTGCCTGGGTGATGTCGCTCCTTATCCTGGGCGTCGGCGCCTTGGTGCTCGTCTATTGCGCCCGGTACTTCAGCCTCAAGGACCAGGATCTCGGCGGCTTCGGCGCCCAGTTCCTCGCCTTCGCGGGAGTGATGTTCGGCCTGGTGATCGCTGACGATCTTCTTCTGATGTTCATCTTCTGGGAACTCACCACCATCCTGTCCTACCTGCTGATCGGCTTCGCCCGCACCAGGCTGGCGGCCCGGCGTTCGGCGCTGCAGGCCCTGATGGTCACCACCGCGGGCGGGCTGGCCATGCTGGTGGGCCTGGTCATGCTTGGCCACAGCGCCGGCACGTACCGGATTTCGGCGATCCTGGCGCAGGCTCCCACCCTGATAAGCGGACCGACCGGCGCAATCGTTGCCGCCGCCGTCGTACTTATCCTGGCGGGCGCCATCAGCAAGTCGGCGCTGGTTCCCTTCCACTTCTGGCTCCCGGGAGCCATGGCGGCCCCCACGCCGGTGAGCGCGTACCTCCACGCCGCGGCTATGGTGAAGGCCGGGATCTACCTGGTGGCGCGGCTTGCGCCGGGATTCTCCGACACCGCCTACTGGCAGTCCATTGTGCTGGGCCTGGGCCTGGCCACCATGCTGGTTGGCGGCTACCGGGCGCTCCGGCAGACCGACATCAAACTCATCCTGGCCTACGGCACCGTCAGCCAGCTGGGTTTCCTGACCATGGTGGTGGGGCTGGGCACTCCGGACGCGGCCCTCGCCGGCCTCGCGATGCTCCTCGCCCACGGATTGTTCAAGGCCACCCTGTTCCTGGTGGTGGGCATCATCGACCACCAGGCCGGGACCCGCGATGTGCGCCAGCTGTCGGGCGTGTTCCGGCAGTCCCGGGCGCTCGGAATTGTGGCCGGCATCGGTGCCGCCTCGATGGCCGGCGTCCCGCTGCTCGCCGGATTTGTGGCCAAGGAATCAGTCCTGGAAGCCTTTGTCCACCACGCTTCCGGCGGCGAGGCCTGGAGCATGGCGGTGCTCGTGGGCGTCGTCCTCGGGTCCATTCTCACGTTCGCCTACAGCGCACGCTTTATGTGGGGAGCGTTCGCGGTGAAGCCCGGGATTGAGCGGACAACGTTCAAGGCGGTCAAGCCTTCCTTCCTGGCGGCCCCGGCCGTCCTCAGCGTCCTCAGCATCGTCTACGGCCTTTGGCCGGCGCCGGTGGACGCCTGGGTCCAGCCCTACGCTGCGCTGTTCGCCTTCACCGCGTCCGACGCCGGCACACCGGCCGAGCAGGCCGGCCACCTTGCGCTGTGGCACGGTTTCACCCCCGCCCTGGGACTGACCGCCCTCACGTTCGCACTGGGCCTGGCGATGTACTTCGGACGGAACCTGGTGGCCCGTGCGCAGTCCCGCGTCCCGGGCTGGATCGACGGCGACCGCATATACCAGCTCACTATCGGCGCCCTGGACGACACCGCGGTCTGGATCACCGGCCGCACGCAGCGTGGTTCCCTGTACTTCTACCTCGCCGTGATCCTCACGATGGCGTTCGCGCTGCCGCTGACTGCCATGGTGCTGGCGGGCAAGCCGCTGCCGGACAGCCTGTACTTCATCGATCCGTACTCGCCGCTGCAGCCCGTGGTCGGGGCAGGAATTGTCATCGGCGCGCTGGCCGCGGTCAAGGCCAACAAACGGTTCCTCGCCGTGCTGATGGTGTCCGTCACCGGATACGGGATCGCCCTGATGTTCGCGCTCCAGGGCGCGCCGGACCTGGCCCTCACGCAGATGCTTGTGGAAACCATCATCCTGGTGGCCTTTGTCCTGGCCATGCGCAGCCTGCCCGCGGAACTCCGTGACCGCACCGGTGGCAAGTACCGGGTGATCCGCGTGATCATCGGGGCGGCGTTCGGCGTCACCATGGTCTTCGCCGCCATCCACGCCATGGGCGCCCGGGTGGCCGTCCCCGTGTCCCTGGAATTCCCGCGCCTTGCCTATGAAGGCGGCGGCGGGCTGAACATCGTCAACGTGACCCTGGTGGACATCCGCGCCTGGGACACTTTCGGTGAAATATCCGTCCTTGCCCTGGCCGCCACAGGTGTTGCCAGCCTCATCTTCGTCCGCGGCCGCGGCGACCGGACCAGGGTCTCTGAAACTATTGCCGAGGGCAGCGTCGGCCGCCAGGTCGCAGTGGATCCCGGGTCGCGGGAAGCCGCGGCCCTGGCGATCAGCCGCAAATTCGCCGCCTCCGCCCGGGATGCTTGGATCGTGGCGGGGCGCACGCTGGCACCGGAACGGCGTTCCATCATCTTTGAAGTGGTCACGCGGCTGATCTTCCACTCCCTGATCATCTTCTCGCTTTACCTCCTCCTGGCCGGCCACAACCTGCCCGGCGGCGGCTTCGCCGGCGGCCTGACTGCCGGGCTTGCCCTGGCCATCCGCTACCTGGCCGGCGGCCGGTTCGAACTGCGTGAGGCCACGCCCGTCGGCGCCGGAACGCTGCTGGGGATCGGGCTCGCCACTGCGGCGGCGTCCGGTGTGGTGCCGCTGCTGCTGGGCGGCCAGGTATTCCAGACCGCCATCATCGAACTCTGGCTTCCGGTGTTCGGGGACATCAAGTTCGTTACGTCCACCATCTTCGACATCGGCGTCTACATTGTGGTGATCGGCCTGGTGCTGGACGTGCTGCGCAGCCTGGGCTCCGAGATCGACGAACACTTTGAAGAGCAGAGAACTGCGCCCGCCGAGGACGCGCCAAGCGACGACGCTCCTGCCGCTGCCGAGGTGCAGGCGGATGTGCACGCCAAGGAGCCCGCGGGCGTCCCCGCCGAAACCACCGCGAGGGGCCAAGGATGAGCGTCAACCTGACCCTGCTGACCGTGATGGGTGCCCTGTATGCGTGCGGCATCTACCTGATCCTGGAACGCAGCCTCACCCGCGTGCTGCTGGGGCTGATGCTGCTGGCCAATGCCACCAACCTGCTGATCCTGGCCACCGGTGGCTACGCAGGCCTGGCGCCGCTGTACAACAAGGACACCGGCGCCCAGGAGTACTCGGACCCGCTTCCGCAGGCCCTGATCCTCACGTCGATCGTGATCTCGTTCGCGGTGACGGCCTTTATGCTCGGCATCATTTACCGCACGTGGGTCCTGGCCCGCCAGGATGAGATCCAGGACGACATCGAGGACCTCCGTGTCGCCGAGACGCCCCGCTTCGACGCCGAGGATGACGCCCCGATTCCGGCCGAAACTTCGGAGTTTCCCCTGACCATGCTGGGCAGTGACGGGAGCGCCGTCTCGGACCACCCCACGGCTGCGGACGGCCCGGATGAGGCCGGGGGTTCCGTCACCGCCGGCGCTAAGGAGATTCCTGCCGGGGACGCCGCCGCCGAAGAGCAACCCGGCTCGCAGAACGTAACCCCTGGTCCCGAAGGAGGTGTGAAGTGAACATCGCAAGCTTTGCCCCGCTCGCCGTCGTACTTCCCATCCTCGGTGCCGCCCTGGCCTTCCTGCTGATCCGGCACGCCCGCGCCCAGCGCGCGGTGAGCATCGGCGTGCTGTCCCTGACACTTCTGCTGGAGTGCCTGCTGCTGGCCTCCGTGTGGGACGGCGGAACGGCCGCCGTGACCATCGGCGGCTGGCTGCCGCCGTGGGGCATCACCATGGTGGTGGACCAGTTCTCGTCCCTCATGCTCGTGGTGTCGTCGGCTATCAGCCTCGCTGTGCTGGTCTATGCCACCGGGCAGGGCATGGCCGACGGCGACCAGGACGCGCCGGTGTCGATCTTCCACCCCACCTACCTGATCCTGGTGGCCGGGGTGTCCAACGCGTTCCTGTCCGGGGACCTGTTCAACCTGTACGTCGGCTTCGAGATCCTGCTGACGGCAAGCTATGTGCTGATGACACTGGGCGGAACCGGCCCCCGCATCCGCGCCGGCGTCACCTATGTGGTGGTCTCCGTGGTGTCCTCCGTGCTGTTCCTGATCTCCATTGCGATGGTCTACGGCGCCACCGGAACCGTGAACATGGCCGACCTCGCCATCAAGCTCGCGGACCTGGACGAGGGAACCCGGACCCTGCTGCACGTGATGCTGCTGGTGGCATTCGGCATCAAGGCGGCCGTGTTCCCACTGTCGTTCTGGCTGCCTGACTCCTACCCCACGGCGCCGGCGCCGGTCACCGCCGTGTTCGCCGGCCTGCTGACCAAAGTCGGTGTCTACGCGATGGTGCGCACGGAAACCCTGCTCTTCCCCGGGGACAGCCTGAACACTCCGCTGATGGTGGCGGCGCTGCTGACCATGGTGGTGGGGATCCTAGGCGCCTTGGCCCAGACTGACATCAAACGTCTGTTGTCCTTCACCCTGGTCAGCCACATCGGCTACATGGTGTTCGGCCTGGCGATGTCCTCGGTGGCCGGGCTGGGCGCCGCCGTGTTCTACGTGGCCCACCACATCACCATCCAGACCAGCCTCTTCCTGGTTACGGGCCTGATCGAGCGCCGCGGCGGCAGCTCCTCCGTGGACCGGCTGGCAGGCCTCGCCAAGCTGTCACCCATCCTGGCCCTGCTCTTCTTTATCCCCGCCATGAACCTTGCCGGGATCCCGCCGTTCTCCGGTTTCCTGGGGAAAGTGGGGCTCATCCAGGCCGGCATCGAACTGGGCACGCCCCTGGCCTACGCCCTGGTGATCGGCGGTGTGGTCACCAGCCTCCTGACCTTGCTGGCCGTCGCGCGGGTCTGGAACCGCGCGTTCTGGCGCAAGCCCTCGGACGCCGAGCACCCGGACCCCGTCCTGCTGGCTGAGCCCGAGGATTCGGATACCGGCAGCCGGGCCGGCCGCAAGAACGTCACGCTGCTTCCCCGCACCATGGTGGGCTCAACCCTGGGCCTGGTGGTCCTGGGCGTCTCACTCACTGTTTTCGCGGGCCCGCTGTTCACAGTCTCGGACCAGGCCGCCCACGAAATGCTGGACAGGTCCGCCTACATCCAGGCCGTGCTGGGCGAGGACACGGAAGTTCCCCCGCTGGCCCTGAAAGACGGTGGGGGCAAATGAGCCGCCGCCGGATTTCCCTCCGCCAGGAACTGCCCCTGCTGGTATGGCTGGTGATTGTCTGGGGCGCCCTGTGGCAGGACTTCAGCCCCGGCAACCTGCTCTTCGGCGCGTTGCTGGCTGTGCTCGTGGCCCGGATATTCTACCTGCCGCCGGTGGAACTCAGCGGCCGGTTCAACATTCTTTATGCAGTGCCATTTGCCCTGCGTTTCCTGGGCAGGGTGGCGGCAGCGAGCGTCGAGGTCATGTATCTGGCGGCTGTCCGCGGCCCGCGGGTCATCAACGCCGTCGTCGCGGTGCCGTTGCGGAGCCACCAGGACTTGATGGTCACCGCCACCGGGCACGTGATTTCGCTGATCCCGGGCTCGCTGGTGGTGGAAGTGGACCGGTCAACGTCCACCCTGTACCTCCACGCGCTCAATGTCAGCAACCCGGAAGAAGTGGAAAGCCTGCGCAAGGAAGTCCGCTCCATCGAAGCGGGCCTGATCAGGATCATGGGCACCCGCGAAGAACTCGAAGCAATCCGGCAGGAGGCCGCAGCATGATGCAGACCGTCCTGGCTGTCACCGCAGTCATTCTCTCGCTGGCAGCGGCGGGAGCCATCATCAGGATCTCCCGCGGCCCGTCGCTGCTGGACAGGGTGCTGGCCTCCGACGTCCTGCTCGCGATCCTCGGTGCGGCCCTGTGCATCGACATGGCCGTCAACCGGCACCTGAACAACCTGATGCTGCTGGTGGCGCTGTCCGTGGTCGGCTTCATCGGGTCGGTGACCGTGGCGCGCTACGTGGCCGACCGGCGGGAGCAAGCCAATGAGTCCTGAGGCCAGCGTGGTTGATAACGTCATCGATGCCGTGTCGGCGGTGTTCCTGGTGGTGGGTGCCCTTATGTCGCTCGCCGCCGCCGTGGGCCTGCTCCGCTTCCCGGACCTGCTGAGCCGCATGCACGCTGCCACCAAGCCCCAGGTGCTGGGGCTGTTCCTGCTCCTGGCGGCCATCGGCCTGCAGCTGCGCACCTGGTGGGTGTGGCCGGTGCTGCTGGTGGCCTGGATCTTCCAGCTGCTGACGGTGCCGGTTTCCGCCCACATGGTGGGCCGCGCCGGTTACCGGACCAAACACCTTCACCGTGAGCTGCTCAGCTCGGATGAACTCGAAGCCGTGGTTCAGAAGGCGGCCCAATCGGCCAGAGATGAGTCGTCCAGGGATGAAGCGTCCGACGGCGGCCGGCGGGACTGAGCGTCAGCCACCGCCGCCCCAATCACCGCCGGACTGCTTGCCAGGGTTAGACGATGTCCTGGGACTTGGCGAAACGGGTGATGGCCCGTTGCGTGCCGCGGTTGGCGAGCACCTGGATGATGGTGCTGACCGAGGCCGAAATGAGCGCGAACGTCAGGGCCGAGCGCAGGGTGGTGGGAGTGTCTTCGTCCTTGCCGGTGGGGGGCTTCCGGCCGGTGGACTTTTCCCACACGGTATTGACCACCTTCGTGCCGACGAATCCGGCGCCGAGGCTGATTGCAGTGCCGAGCAGCTTGATGAACAGGTTCATTCGTTGAACTCCTTGTGAGCGGATCCGGGACTTCCTTTAGCCTAACCCGGCTGCATGGACTCCAGAATCTCCCGCAGGGCTTCCACCACCAGATCGTGGTCCTGCTGCTGGGGCAGGCCCGAGACCGTCACCGTGGCCACTGCACCCACACCGGCGACGTAGACCGGGAAGCAGCCGCCGTGCGGGGCGTAGGTGGACTCGTCGAACCAGCCGTGGTCCTCGATCCGGCCGCCGTGCAGCCTGCCGCGGAGGCCCACCAGCAACGACGGGATCTCATACCTGGCGGCGGTGCGCTGCTTGGCCCGGACCCAGTGCTCGTTGTCCGGGGTGGCGCCGTCCAGGGCCACGTGGAACAGGACCTGGTCACCCTTGGTGATGTCGATCGCGATGGGCAGCTTCCGGCTCTTGCCCAGCTCCACCAGGAGCAGCCCGAGGTTGAGGGAGTCGTCCTTGCTGAAATGCGGAAACTGCAGCTCGTTGATCTCGGCTTCGACCCGGGCAATCAGGGCCTCCAGCAGCCCCGCCGGCTGGGGCACCGTCGAATCAGGATTGAACGCAGTCACAGTCGGGTTGTTGGCAGTCATGGCCCACAATCTACCCCGCCCGCGGTGTAAACTGGAGCACGCCCATCAGGGCAGATTTATTACGACAGGGGAGCGCCGCCGTCGGACATCACTGGCATTGCCAGGGAACCGCAGGTGGGCGCTGAGAGTGCGGACAGCCGCAGACCCTCGAACCTGATCCGGTTAGTACCGGCGCAAGGGAGTCGAGTTCTCGAAGTGTCCGGAAACGGCGGCAGCGCCGCACGCCGGGGCACTTTCCCCTCCTGTTCCTCAGGAGGACCAAAATGACAACTGCAGCAATCAAAAAGACCGGCAATACCTGGCGCGTTGTGGACATCGTAGTGGCGGCACTCATCGCCATCACCGGCGGCGTGATCTTCTGGGCCTGGTCCCAGGGCGCCGGCATCGTCTCCGCCCCCATGAACGCCGTTTACCCCCCGCTGACCGGCCTGATCGCCGGCGGCTGGATGATCCCGGCAGTGCTGGGCATGCTCATCATCCGCAAACCCGGCGCGGCGCTCTTCTGCGAAGCGGTGGCCGCCACCGGCGAGCTCATCATGGGCTCGCAGTACGGCGCCACGGTGCTGATCTCCGGCCTCCTGCAGGGCCTGGGCGCCGAGCTGGTGTTCTTCCTGTTGGTGTACGGCAACTTCCGGTTCAAGTCCTTCCTGCACCAGAAGTACAACCTCATCGCCGCGCTGCTGGCCGGTGCCGGGGCGGGCCTGTTCTGCGGCCTCAATGACTCGTTCCTGCCGTGGGGCTGGAACATCGCCTACGAGCCCGGCGACAAGCTCGCGTACATCGTGTTCTGCACCATCTCCGGCGCAGTGATTGCAGGTGCCTTGTCCTGGATCGCCACCCGCGGCCTGGCCAGGACCGGTGTGCTGAGCTCGTTCGCGTCCCGGAAGGCAGCGTCGGAGCCCGTCTTCAACTGATGACCGCTTCCGACGCCAGTGCTTCCGGAGTGCGCCCCGCCGCGGTGTCCGCCCGCGGCTGGGGCTGGCGGCACGCCGGGCGATCCGCCCCCGCCGTCCACGGGCTCGACCTCGACATCGCGCCCGGCGAGCGGGTGCTGCTGCTGGGACCGTCGGGCGCGGGCAAGTCAACGCTGCTGCACGCGCTCGCAGGGGTGCTGGGGGATGAAGGGGACGACGCCGACGAAACCGGTTCGCTGCTGATCGACGGTGTGGTGCCCCGCGGGCAGCGCGGCCGCTCGGGCCTGATGCAGCAGGATCCGGAAACGCAGGTTGTTCTTTCGCGTCTGGGCGACGACGTCGCCTTCGGCGCCGAGAACCTCGCCGTTCCGCGGGACGAGATCTGGCGGCGCGTCCATGAAGCGCTCGACGACGTCGGGCTGCGAAGTGCCGACGTCCGGCCCGGCGGCGATGGTTTGGACGCCGACGGCGGGCCAGGTGCCGCCGGGCTCCCGCTGGACCACCCGACGTCGGACCTGTCCGGCGGGCAGAAGCAGCGCCTGGCGCTGGCCGGGATCCTCGCGATGCGGCCCGGGCTGATCCTGCTGGATGAGCCCACCGCGAACCTGGATCCCGCCGGTGTGCTGGAAGTCCGGGACGCAGTGGGCCGCTGCCTGGACAAAACCGGCGCCACGCTCGTTGTGGTGGAGCACCGTGTGTCCGTCTGGAAGGACCTGGTGGACCGGATTGTGGTGCTGCAGCCGGGCTCGGCTGCGGGCTCCGCTGGAAGTTCCGCCGCCACGTCCGCAGTCCTGCTGGACGGGCCGCCGGACCAGGTGCTAGCGGAGGCACGGGACATGCTGATCGGCGCGGGCGTCTGGGTGCCGGGGTATGTTCCGGCAACCCGCCGCCGCGTGTCCGTAGGCTCCGGTGACCTGCTGCTGGCCGCCGGGGAACTGGCCGTCTCCCGCGAGCGTCCGCGGCGCCGCGGCTTCCGGACCATCCCGCCCGTACCGGTGCAGCAGGGCATCACGGCCCAGGTCCGTTCCGGCCAGGCACTCACCGTCACGGGGCCCAACGGCGCCGGAAAGTCAACGTTTGCGCTGACGCTCGCCGGACTTCTGGCGCCGGTGGCGGGGAAGGTGTCCGCCGCGGTCGAGCTTTCCGAGGGGGCCGGGATCGATCCCTTCAAATGGAAGGCCAACCAGCTTATTTCCCGCATCGGAACGGTCTTCCAGGAGCCTGAGCACCAGTTCGTGACCGGCCGCGTGCTGGACGAACTGATGTTCGGTCCGCGGCACCTGGGGCATGGCGAGGAGCGGGTTGATGAGCTGCTGGAACGGCTGCGCCTGACGCACCTGGTGGACGCCAATCCGTACACGCTCTCGGGAGGCGAAAAGCGGCGTCTCTCGGTGGCCACTGTCCTCGCGGCCCACCCTCGTGTGCTGGTCCTCGACGAGCCGACCTTCGGCCAGGATGCCAACACCTGGGCCGAGCTCGCATCGTTCCTCTCAGAACTGCTCGACGCCGGGACCTCCGTGGTTTCCGTGACCCACGACCAGGAATTCAGCGCCGTTCTGGGCGGGGCCGAACTGCGGCTTGGCCCGGCCTCGCGCGGCGGCGCCCGCCAGGAAGCAAGTGCGGCATGAGGGATGCCCTGACCCTCCGTGGCAACCACGCGCTGCTGACGCGGGCCAACCCGCTGGCCAAGTTCGCCGTCGTCTTCCTCATCACCCTGGTGCTGGCGCTCTCCATCGACTGGGTGTCTGCCACTACCGCGCTCGTGGCGGAACTGGCACTCTTTCCGCTGGCCGGCCTCACCCTTCGCTTGCTGTGGCAACGGGGCTGGCCGCTCATCATCGCGGCAGCCCTGGGCGGCTGGAGCACGGCGATCGTCGCGGCGGACAGCGGCGCTGTACTGCTCGACGTCGGGATCTGGTCCATCAGCGAAGGTTCCCTGCAGCTGGGAATCGGTTTTATGCTGCGAGGCCTCGCGATAGCCCTGCCGGCGATCCTGCTTATGACCTGCACAGATCCGACCGACCTCGCCGATGCGCTGGCCCAGAAGGCCCGGCTGCCGCACCGTTTTGTCCTTGGCACGCTGGCCGCGATGCGGCTGGTGGGACTGATGGCCGAGGAATGGCAGACCATCGGCATGGCGCGGCGGGCCCGCGGCGTGGGCTCGCAGGGCAGCCCGCTGCAACGGCTGCGGGCCACCCTCGGGCAGAGTTTCGGGCTCCTGGTCCAGGCCATCCGCCGGGCGTCCCGGCTGGCCATCACCATGGAAGCGCGCGGTTTTGGCACCGGGCAGCGGACGTGGGCCCGGGAATCCACGTATTCAATGCTGGACGCCTGGGTCCTGGCGGGCGGCGTGCTGATCGCGGCGGCTGCTGTGGTTTCCGCGGCTGTAATGGGGACCTGGAACTTCGTCTGGCGCTAGTCCGTGCGGGCCATGCTTCTGGATTCTGGCTACGCCGCGCTGTGCTTGCTAAATGCACGAGTGGTCGTAGTCGAAGCCCCTGGAGACGAACTGGGTCAGGGTGACTGTGCCGCCGGGTGTTAGCGGCGCATTCGAGCAGTTGGCCGTGGCTCCGAAGGCCGTGCGGGCGCCTGCCAGCCAGCTGGGCAGGGCATAAAGGTTGCTGGAGGTGCTGACGGTGCCCACGATCTGTCCCCATTGATAGGCCGAGGAGTAGATGCCGACGTCGGCGCCGATGCTGTGAAAGAAGTCGGTCATACCTTCCAGGACAGCACGGTTGGCATTCTTGTCGGGGGACCAGCTGTTGCCGGTTTCAACATCGAGCCACCACAGGTAGTCCGAGGGGCTGCTGATGCCACGGATGTAGGCGTCGTCGTACGCTTTGGCGTAGCCGTACATATAGGCGCACGCCGTGCCAACGTCCTTGTCCTCGCAGGTGCCGTAGGGGTTGGATGCCGCCTGGGATTCCGGGTAGCTGTTACTGGTGGGCCACCAGGAGCCAGTGAGCTCCGGGTTGGCGGTGTTGACGTAAAGTGCGACGGACGGCTGATCGGTCGGGTTCACCGTGATGGCTTCGGCCCAGCGGAGCAGTTCGGCGAGGCAGGGGTTAGTGGTGTTGGCCAGGCCATTGTTGACGCCCACGATCCCGAAAGCTGACGCGGCGGGAAGGGCCTTGTTGCATTGAGGCCACGAGACATCGTTACCCAATGCCAACTCGGCGCCCTCGCCGGGTGAAGGAGCGGCCACGGACACCGGCGCCACGATAATCCCGCAAAGGGCCATGAGCAGACACAAGATGGCACACACTAAAGCACGGGATGCTGTAGCCGCATTCCCATACATGGCAGGCCTCCTGCATGGCATTTTTCCGCTTTTCGGGTGAACCCGATGTTTCAGTCTCCCGCCGGGCGGGTACGGGGTCAAGTGCAACCATCAATGAGCAGCTATCTCATGAGTCGGGTATTTGCTGGGAATTCAGTCGACACTCCGGTTCATATCACATCGAATAGCTCATCTGTGATATTTTTTTGTTATGACTCAGGAAACTGCCGAGCACATCGCCGCCACGCTCAAGGACGCCCGGACCGAGAAGGGCTGGACCCAGGGCCAGCTCGCCGCGGCGCTGGGAACCAGCCAAAGCGCCGTCGCCCGGATGGAACAGGGCAAGCAGAACCTCAGCCTGAAGATGATCCAGCGGCTCGAAACGATCTTCGACCGCAGCATCGTCAAAGTGGGCAAACCGCAGATGACGCACTTGCGGATTGAAGGCGGCCGCACCCTGTCCGGGGCAGTGGATGTCAACAGCAGCAAAAACGCCGGTGTGGCGCTGCTGTGCGCCAGCCTGATCAACCGCGGAACCACCGTCCTGCGCCGCCTCGCACGGATCGAAGAGGTCAACCGGATCGTGGAGGTCCTGACCAGCATCGGCGTCGAATGCACCTGGCTCAACGACACCGACCTCCAGCTCCGCCGCCCCGCCGTCCTGGACCTTGAGGCCATGGATGTGGACGCGGCGCGCCGCACGCGCAGCGTGATCATGCTCCTGGGCCCGCTCCTGGACGAATCCGCGGAATACCGCTTGCCGTATGCCGGCGGCTGCGATCTGGGTACCCGCACCGTGGAGCCGCACATGCAGGCGTTGCGCCAGTTCGGGCTCTCCGTGGAAGCCACTGCCGGTTTCTACGCCGTGCAGGCTCCGCGGCCGGACACCCACGACCGGTCCTTTGTGCTGACCGAACGCGGGGACACCGTCACCGAGAACGCGATCATGGCAGCGGCGCACCGCCGCGGCACCACCGTCATCCGCAACGCCAGCCCCAACTACATGGTCCAGGACCTCTGCTTCTACCTCGAGATGCTGGGCGTGAAGATCGACGGCGTGGGCACCACCACGCTGAAGATCACCGGGCAGCCGCTCATCGACGTCGACATTGAGTATTTTCCGTCCGAGGACCCCATTGAGGCCATGAGCCTCATCACCGCCGGGATCGTCACCAACTCAGAGGTGACCATCCGCCGCGTCCCCATCGAATTCATGGAGATCGAGCTGGCCACGCTGGAGCAGATGGGCCAGAAGCTGGAGATTTCCGGCGAGTACGTGGCGCGCAACGGCCGCACCCGGCTGGTGGATGTGACCACCAAACCGTCCGAGCTGCGGGCGCCCGAGGACAAGATCCACCCGATGCCGTTCCCCGGCCTGAACATCGACAACCTGCCGTTTTTCGCGGTCATCGCCGCGAACGCCCATGGTCAGACCATGATCCACGACTGGGTCTATGAGAACCGGGCCATCTACCTCACGGAACTCAACAGGCTCGGCGCCCAGGTGCAGCTGCTGGACCCGCACCGGATCTACGTCAACGGCCCCACTAAGTGGCGGGCCGCCGAGGTTGGCTGCCCGCCGGCACTCCGCCCCGCCGCCTGCCTGCTGCTGGCCATGCTCGCGGCGCGGGGTGTTTCGGAGCTGCGGAACATCTACGTGATCGAGCGCGGCTACGAGGACCTGGCGGAACGGCTCAACACCATCGGCGCCAAGGTGGAGTACTTCCAGGACTAGCGCTCGCAGAATCCGCCGACCCCGCGGGCTGCCGCGTGCCGGCCCGTTGCAGCACAATATAACCATGCGTACATTCGGCGTCGAGGAAGAGCTCCTGATCGTTGATCCGGACACGGGGGAGCCGCTTGCCCTCGCGGATGCGATGTTGTCTGGCCGCCGGATGGCAGCCGACGACGCCCCGGAACGTCCCTATGCGCTGGCAGCCAAGGAAAAAACTGCCCACGACGACTGGACTGGCCTGACTGCCGAGCTGAAGCTTGAGCAGATCGAGACCCAGACCCGTCCCTGCCTCGAGTACGCAGAACTGCTGCAGCAGATCCGGGCCGGCCGGCTGCTGGCGGACCAGGCGGCCGCCAAAAACGGTGCAAGGGTTGCCGCCCTGGCCACGTCTCCGTTTGGCCTTGCGAGCCACACCACCCCGGACGCCCGCTATGCCCGGATGCTGGAACGCTTCGGCCTGACCGCGCAGGAGCAACTGACCTGCGGCTTCCACGTCCACACGTTCATCGAATCCAAGGACGAGGGCGTGGCCGTGCTGGACAGGATCCGGGACAAGCTGGCCGTACTCACGGCATTGAGCGCGAATTCGCCGTTCTGGAACGGGATGCCCACAGGATTCGAGAGCTACCGAACCCAGGCCTGGAACCGCTGGCCTATGTCCGGCCCTTCGGCCATTTTCAGCACGTACTCCGCATATCGGAGGGTGGTAACGCGTCTGCTGGACAGTGGCGTGCTGCTGGATGAAGGCATGATCTACTTTGACGCCCGCCTGTCCCGGAACCACCCTACGGTTGAGGTCCGGGTGGCCGACGTCTGCCTCCGCGCCGAGGACGCTGCCCTGATCGCGGTGCTGGTGCGGGCATTGGTCGAATCGGCCAGCCGTGAATGGCGCGACGGCGTGGAGCCGGCCCCGGTGCCCACGGTGCTGCTGCGGATGGCGGCATGGCAGGCGAGCAGCAGTGGCCTGAGCGGTGAGTTGCTGGATTTTGGCACGTTCAGGCCGGCACCCGCCGTCGACGTGGTGCGATCCTTGGTGGACTATCTGGCTCCGGTCCTCGCCGAGCAGGACGAACTTTCCCTGGCCCGGCAGGGCGTCGAGGACATCATTGCCCGCGGCACCGGCTCCACCGAACAGCGCAGGGTGCGGGACGCGGTGATGGAAGCATCGGCGCCCGACGACGGCGGGCTGGGGGCCGTGGTTGCCCACGCCGTGCGTGTCACGATGCGCGGCACCTCCGGGTTGCGTGAGGCGGACGAAGTCCCGGAACTGCTGCGGGTGCGCCTGTCCTGAGTTCTCCCTGAGGCTTTGCGCGAACGGGCAGATAATGCCCTGTTTGCCCGTGTTTTGGGGTCATTATCTGCCCGTTCGCGCCAGCTACAGCGTCAACGCCTGGGGAGTGCGTCCGTGTGGTCTTCGGAGGGAGCCATCGGTTCCTCGTAGCGCATCAGCTGGACACCCACCGCGGTCTCCACCAGGTGGAAAGCGAACGGCGGAATATCCTTCGTGCCAGCCAGGATTGCAGCAAAGACGGGAGCACTGGCGGCCGCCGTGATGCCAGTCCAGGGTTTCAGCGGTAAGAGCAGCAGCCCCGCCCCCAGGGCCGCGAGCCCGCCGATATGCAGCCCTGAATATGTAAGGAACGGCCAGTTGGAACCCCGCCGATACGCGAACCTCTCCAGGTCCGAGGCGCGGTCCGCGAGGGCCGCCACGAACAGGGGTGCGCCTGCCATCAGGGCAGCTGCCGCGCCGGCGGCTAGCGTCTTGGCGGGGCCGGGGCCGGAGCGGATGGATTGGGCGAACCGGGCAAATCCGACGGGAACGGCCATTGTCCCGGCGGCTGCCAGGAATTGTCCGGCAACCCAAAGACCGCGGTGGCGCTCCAGCATGGCCAGCCTCGCAGCAGGGTCGCGGGTGGCGTGCACGTTCCCCACGAAGGAGACTCCGAGCCCCCAGCAAGCGCCAACATCGCGGTGGTGACCATGAAGCTACGCCGCACTGCCGCCGACGTCAACGACAGGGTTCGAACGGGCAGATATGGCCCTGTTCTTGCGCTGTGAGGGGCCCCAAGTGTCCGTTCGCGCCAAGAAACGACGACGTCATGCACCGACAGCCAGGCGCACACCCAACGTGAGCATGACCGCAGCGACGAGTCCGTCCAGGATGCGCCACGAGGCGGGCCGCGCGAAGAACGGCCGGAGGACCCTGGCCCCGAATCCCAGCGCACTGAACCAGGCGATGCTGGCGGCGATGGCTCCGCCCCCGAACCACCAGCGCAAATCCTGTGCCTGCTGGTTGGCCACCGATCCGAGCAGCAGCACGGTGTCCAGGTAGACATGCGGGTTGAGCCACGTCAGGGCCAGTACCGTGCTGAGGGCGGCGCCGAGGCCGACGGCGGGCTGCCGCCCCGACGCCGTTAGTGCTCCAGGACGAATCGCCCGGCGCGCCGCCATGACGCCGTAGCCCACCAGGAAGGCGGCGCCGGCAAACCTGACCACGTCTACGATCACGGGACTCGACTGGAGCAGCGCCCCCACTCCGGCGATGCCCGCTGCGATGAGCAGCGCATCGGAGACGCTGCAGACCAGGACGACGGCGGCCACATGCTCGCCGCGGATGCCCTGCCGGAGGACAAAGGCGTTCTGGCTGCCGATGGCCACGATGAGGGCGAGGCCCGTGCCGAAGCCCAGCGCGGTGGGGCCGATAAATGCAGTCAGTTCCATATCCTCCAACGTACGGCCGGACGTATGATTACTCCAGCTAAATATTCTTAGCTCTATTAAGGAAAGCTAATGAAGATGTTTCAGTTCGAGCAGCTCCGTACCTTCGCGGCCGTCGTGGATGAGGGGACGCTCGAGGCGGCGGCCCGCAGCCTGTACGTCACGCCGTCGGCCATTTCCCAGCGGCTCAAGGCCATGGAGGACGCGGCCGGCCAGATCCTGTTGCAGCGCACCAATCCCGCCCGGCCCACACCAGCCGGGGAAGCCATCCTGCGGTTTGCCAGGCAGGTCCGACAGCTCGAATGGGACGCCCAGCAGGAGCTCGGCGAGAGCCGGCACCGGCCGACGGCGCCCATCCCCTTGGTGGTGAACGCGGACTCACTCTCCACTTGGTTCATGCCTGCCCTGGCAGGTCTTCCGGCGGATCTCGGCGCGTGCTTCGAACTGCGCAGGGAGGACGAACAGCATTCCACCCAGCTTCTGCGGACCGGATCGGTGATGGCCGCAGTAACCGCAACGCCGGAACCGGTCCAGGGCTGCAGCGTGGAACCGCTGGGATCCCTGCGGTACCGTGCGGTGGCAAGTCCCGGCTACCTCCGGCACTGGTGGCCCGACGGGCCGGAACTTGTTGCAGGGAGCCAGGCACCGGTGGTGGACTTTGACCGCAAGGATGACCTGCAGGACGGGTTCTTCCGCACGATGACCGGCGCGGAACTGACCGCGCCGCGGCACTATGTGCCGTCGTCGGCCGAGTTCGCCCAGGCCATCCGGCTGGGACTGGGATGGGGGCTGCTACCGGAGCAACAGTGCCTGGCAGACCTCCGCAGCGGCGCCCTCGTGGAGCTGGCCTCCGCGAGCCCCGTTGACGGGTCCTTGTACTGGCAGCGCTGGAAGATCGACTCCCCGGTGCTCAACCAGCTGACCGCCGCCGTCCGGGAGACGGCCTCCCGGGAACTGCGCCAGCCAGGCGCCTGAGCCGCCGTTCTCACACAGCCCGACAGGGGGTGCGTCCGGCAACGCGGCATGCCATACTCAGGCCGTGACGTCGTCGTACTCATTCCGGGCCGAACTGTGGCGCTATCCCGACGAATCCGGCTGGCACTTCCTTACCCTCCCGGTGGAGGTCGCCGACGACCTCCGGGAAGAGGCAGCGGTGTTCCGGAAGGGCTTCGGCTCGGTCAGAGTCACGGCGGAAATCTCCGGCTGCACCTGGCGTACCTCGGTCTTTCCAGACAGCAAAAGCGGCTCCTACCTGTTACCCGTCAAGAAGGCCGTCCGGGACGCGGCGGGCATCAGCGACGGGGATGAAGTGGCCGTCCGGCTCGCGATCCAAGGCGAAGACGAGGCACGTACCGGGGTACGGACAGGCGGTACTGGCTGAACTCTGCCGGGAATGACGCTGCCAGGATAGCCTCTTCTCGAAGCACGCCGCGGTGGACTGCGCCGGAAGCCACCGGGAGGGCCGCCACCATCCAGGCATCATCGCGGCACAGCCCAATTCCCAGGTGCATGAGGGCCCAGCCCACAGTTGAGGCCCCAAAAGACGCAAGAAACAGGGCCTCAACTGTCCCTTCGCGCCAATCAGAACTAGATGTGCTTGAGGGCCTGCTCCAGGTCGCCGATGAGGTCGTCCACGTCCTCCAGGCCCACGGACAGCCGCACCACACCGTCGCTGAGCCCGATGGCTGCGCGGCCCTCGGGACCCATGGCGCGGTGCGTGGTGGTGGCCGGATGGGTGATGAGGGACTTCGCGTCGCCCAGGTTGTTGGAGATGTCGATGATCCGCAGGGCGTCGAGCAGCGCAAAGGCGGCTTCCTTGCCGGAGCGGCCACCCGTCGTCGCAAGTTCCAACGTGAGGACGGTGCCGCCGGCCTTCATCTGCTTGGCCGCGAGCTCGTACTGCGGGTGTGACTTCAGCAGCGGGTACCTGACCCAGCTGACGGCCGGCTGCTGTTCGAGCCATTCGGCCAGCCGCAGCGCGGACGCGGAGGAGTGGTTGACGCGCAGCGCCATGGTCTCCAGGCCCTTGGTGAGCACCCAGGCGTTGAACGCGGAGAGGGCCGGGCCGGTGTGCCGCATCAGCTGCTTGACCGGGCCGTCGATGAATTCCTTGGTGCCCAGGATGGCGCCGCCCAGGACGCGTCCCTGGCCGTCGATGTGCTTCGTGCCGGAGTACACAATCACGTCCGCGCCCAGCTGGCCGCAGCGCTGCAGCAGGGGAGTGGCAAAGACATTGTCGACGACGACGGCGGCCCCGGCGGCGTGCGCCAGCTCGCTGACCGCGGCGATGTCCACGATTTCCTGCATCGGGTTGGACGGGGATTCGAAGAACACTGCGGTGGTGGGCTCCGACAGTGCAGCAGCCCATTGCTCGAGGTCCGGGCCGTCAACAAACACGGTTTCCACGCCCCAGCGCGGCAGGATCTCGTTCAGGATCACAAAGCAGGAGCCGAACAGCGAGCGCGCGGCAACCACCCGGTCCCCGGCCGCCAACAGGGCACCCAGAGCCGTGAACACCGCTGACATGCCCGACGCCGTCGCAAAGCACGCTTCGGTGCCTTCGAGCAGGCGGAGGCGTTCCTGGAAGGTGGCCACGGACGGGTTGCCGTACCGGGAGTAGACGAAGCGTTCGTCCTCGCCGGTGAAGGCGCGCTCGGCAGCGGCAGCGGACTCGTAGACGAAGCCCGAGTTCAGGAAGACCGGCTCGGTGGTCTCCTGGAAGTTGGTGCGGTCCAGCCCGCCGCGGACCGCCTGCGTCTCGGCACTCCAGCCGGCGGCGTCTGGGTTGAAGGTCACTTGGCTATTCCCAGATTGGTGGGCAGGCCGCGGTTCTTCCAGCCGTTGACGGTGCGCTCGCCGTAGCGGTCCGGCTCGCCTTCGAAACCCTCCAGGACGTTGTAGGAGGTGAAGCCGGCCTGCGTCGCGGCGATGGCGGCGGCGATGGAGCGCTGGCCCGAGCGGCAGAGGAAGACCAGCTCCGCGCCGTCGTCCTCCGGGGCCTGCTGCGTCAGGTCGGTGATGAAATCCGGGTTCGGGATGCCCCCCGGGAACGTCCACGGGATGAACAGGGGATCGTTGTCAGTGGCCTTCGTGTCCGGGATGCCGATGTGGGCCCATTCGCCTTCTGTCCGGACATCCACCAGGATGGCGCCCTGTTCGAGTTTGGCCCAGGCCTGCTGCGGGGTGAGGTCTCCGGCGTAGCTCATGCGTGGCCCTCGCCGTCGAAATCGAGGTCATCCACGGCGGAGGCGACGGCGGCATCAGCGGTGGCGATGGCCGACGGGAGGATGAGTGCCTGCGCAACAATCACAACGCCGCCGTTGGACGTCGCGGCCGGGCTGCCGTGCAGGACATACCCTTCGGCCAGGGCAGTGGAAATCCGTTCACAGAAAGACCTGTCATCCGGCCCGGTGACAAGCCGGTACGACAGTTTCTCTTCAGGGGCGGGTGCGTCAGACACGACGGAACTCCTTCTTTCACGCTTGCAGCTCGAATGGGTCGATATGCCGAGTATTCACCTGAGGCACCCCGCCGCGAAAGGGAGGGTTGCCGACCGGCCAGTCAGGGCTTGGCGCCGGTTCTCATTACTCCCCAAAAACGTAACATCCGGCCCGCCCGGCCGCACTGCCGTCGTCGTCATGTTCCGTAACCAACGCGTTTTCCGTGATCCCGCCGTGCGTCCGTAACGCCGGCGCCGACGGGACAATCGGGTCATGGGGAACTTTCGGGGGCGTTCATTGACGGGCGCCTGGGCACGCGTTTTGGCTGTGACGTTGTGCGCTGTGCCGGTGCTGGCGGGGGTGACAAGCTGCCGGAACATTTTCGCGCCGCCGCCCTGCATGCCGCCGGAGTTTTCCGTCTCGCCTGCCGCCGCGAAACCCGGCGAGCAGGTCACCGTCAGCGCCCCGGATACCACCTGCGATGCCCGCTACGGCACCGATGCGCAGGTCCAGGTGACGGTCAAGGATGCGACCGGTACCGCGGTGCTGGAAGAGCTCGCTCCCATGTCCGACGACGGCGGCTTCACTTTCGTGTTCACCGTCCCGGCTGGCGTGGCTCCCGGGAAGGCCGGGGTCACCGCTTACCCGTACAACCTGGACTGGTGCGACGACACAGGGGTGAACAACCGGGCGGCTCAGGGGCCGCCGGAACTGGTCCGGGTCGCATGTGCGCAGCGCCTGGTACCGCTGGTGGTCCTGGGCGGCTGAGGCTGATCCGGACCATAGGACGCGACCGATAGAGTTTACTGGGGCACCGGCCACCGTCTCTGAAACAGCCGTCCTTGGGGGTATACACCAGCATGCCAACAGCCACAGCGCCGGCCAACAATGCCAGCCCTGCCGGGCGGACACGGCTGCGGGCCGCCGTCGGACTCATCCTCACCGTTGTCCTTTCCGTCCTGGCGGTGGGACTAGCCGCCGGTAGCGCCCGTGCCGCTGGCACCGCTCCGGAGCCGGGAAAGCCGCTGCTGGGTGTTGTCCTTGAGTGGGGCGAGGATTCGGCGCAGGGCTTCGCCGAACGGTTGGGTGCCTCACCTGCGCTGCTGGGGCACGACATTGCCCTTCCCCTCCGGTCCGGCGAGGAAATTGACATCAGGGAGTTCCTGGGGCAGGCCTCCGCCTTGGGCTCCCACGCCATGCTCACAGTGGCCCCGTCCGCCCCGCTGGATCAGGTGGACGCGGCAGCCGCCCAAGCCTTTGCCAATAAAGTCCAGCAGCTCGCGGCCGGATTCCAGGGCCAGCTCCTGATCCGGTTCGCCCCGGACATGAACTCGAGCTGGACGCAATGGGGGCAGCAGCCCCTCGGATACAAGGCAGCGTTCAGGAACGTGGCCGCCGCCTTCAAAGCCACTGACGACGCCGGCACGGTGATGGTGTGGCAGCCGTACCTCGGGCGGGACTACCCGTTTGAACGCCACCGGAATGCGCCTGCTGCGGGTTCGGAGGGCTTCGCCGCGCTGGACACCAACGGTGACGGGACCTGGAACGGATCAGATGCCGCCTATACGCCGTATTACCCCGGCGACGACGCCGTGGAATGGGTGGGGCTGACGGCCTACCACGATGACACCGGCGGCAAAACCGCGGTCAACACCATTCCGGTGGAGGGCGAGCTCTCGGCCATGCTCACCCAGTCCGGCAGCGAGGACTTCTTTTCCTCCTACGTGGACGAGCGCAACAAACCCATGGTCCTCCAAACCTCGGCCTTCTACAGCCCGGCCACGGGCGGCGCCGCGAACCGGGACATCAAGGTGTCCTGGTGGGAACAAGTACTCGAGACGGGCACCTCTGCGCGTTTCGGCCGCATCGCCGCCGTCGTGTGGGACGAACGGACCAGCACGCGCGACACCGGTGTGGCCAGCATCGACTGGCGGCTGACCGGCGACGCCGGGACGGCTCAAGCCGCGGGCGAAGCGCTGAAGCAGTCTGCCCTGGCAACCGGGCCGGCGACGGCCCCCAGTGGCGGCCAGCAGGCCACCCGGGCCAACTCCGTAACCGGGGCCGCTGCCTGGACGGTGGCCGCAGCCCTGGCCCTCCTCCTGGCGGCGCTGTGGCAATTGCCGCGGCGCGTAGGTGCGGTTGCCTCCTGGGGCTACGGCGAACCGACCAAACGGGACTCCCGGGTCGACTTCCTGCGCGGACTCGCCATTGTGTTTGTGGTGGTGAACCACCTGGGCATGTCCTCGCTGTTCCAGCTGCTCACGCAGGAAGCCGTGGGGTTTGTCTCCGGCGCGGAGCTGTTTGTCCTGTTCTCCGGGCTGGTGGTGGGCATGGTCTATGGCCCGCGGGTGAAGGACGACTTTGGCAAAGTAGTGGACCTGACGTCACGGCGGGCCGGCAAGCTTTACGTGACGGCCCTCGTGGTCTTGGTGGGCGTTTTCCTGCTCTCATTGCTGCCGTTATTCGAGACTGATGCCCTGACCACCTACGTGGATCAGGGGACGGGCGGCGCCGGGCACAACGCCGTCGGCCGGACCTATGACCTGTACGCCGGGATGGAATCGTTACTGCAGTTCCCGGTTCCGGCGCAGGTGCTTCCGGCCATCCTGTTGCTGCAGTTCGGCCCGTGGCAGTTCAACGTCATGGGCCTCTACGTCGTCCTGTTGTTGGCCAGCCCGCTGATCCTTGCAGCGCTTAACCGAGGCAAGGCGTTGTGGGTTCTCGCCGCGACCCTGGGCGTCTATGCCGTGGGTGCGGCCACACGCTTCCGAATCCTGCCGTCCCAGTTCGAGGACTCGTTTCCGCTGCTGGTGTGGCAGGTCCTCTTTGTGATCGGACTGGTGGCGGGCTTCCACCGGCATCGAATTGTCTTGTGGCTCTCCGCGCACTCCTGGGTGGTGGCAGGCTGCACCGTATTGGCGGTGACTTTTGCCTTCCTGTCCTGGTGCAACCCCTACCTGGCGAACGGTTTCGACGTCCGCCTGGCCATCATTCCCGACTCTGCTTACCGGGCCATGTACGACGCCTTCTTTGCGCGCACGTACCTGGACCCCGGCCGCCTGCTCAACGTCCTGGTGCTGGTGGTAGCTTCCTACGCTTTCCTAACGGCGTACTGGAAACCGGTGGAACGGGCGCTGGGCTGGTTCCTGATTCCGCTCGGTCAGGCCACGCTATATGTGTTTATCCTCCACGTGGTCCTCATCGCCGTGATCGCCAACATTCCGGCCCTTCGGCAGGGCGACATCCTCCTCAACACCGCCGCCTACGCCGTGCTCCTTGGCCTCCTGTGGGTGATGGTGAAAAAGCGCTTCCTCTTCGGAATCATCCCCACCTGACCCCGACCTGACCTGACCCGCCGGGTCAGCGCAGTTCACGGGTCAGGAGTTCCTGGAGGGCCGCATTGGGTTCGCTGGGTTTGCCACGCTGGCCTCGGTGTTTTTCACCCCAGCGGAAATCGCGCCGGCTCTGACCCTCCCGGACGCCCTAGCCGCGGGCTTTGAGGATCAGGGCGTCGCCCTGGCCGCCGCCGCCGCACAAGGCAACCACGCCTGTCCCGCCGCCGCGCCGGTTCAGCGCGAGTGCCTGATGCAGGACCAGACGGGCCCCCGAGGCGCCCACCGGGTGGCCCAGGGCGATGGCGCCGCCGTCGGCGTTGATCCTGTCCGCGTCGATCCCCAGGTCCGTGGCGGACTGCAGCACCACCGAGGCGAAGGCTTCGTTGATCTCAATGAGGTCCATGTCCTCAATGGTCAGCCCTTCGAGTTTCAGGGCTCGCTCAATGGCGCGGGACGGCTGGGAATGCAGGGATCCGTCCGGTCCGGCGGTCTGGCCGTGGCTGCCGATTTCCGCGATCCAGCTGAGGCCGGCCGCTTCCGCAGCTGCCTTGCTGGCCACTACCACTGCGGCGGCGCCGTCTGACAGCGGGGAGGCAGAACCGGCGGTGATGGTGGCCGCCGGATCTTTGGAGAAGGCGGGCTTCAGTGCCGCCAGCGTGTCGATGGTGGTGCCGGCGCGGATGCCTTCGTCGGCATCAATCACGACGGCGGGTCCCCGGCGCTGCGGGACCTCCACCGGAGCGATCTCCTCAGCCAGGATGCCGGCCGCCCGGGCGGCCTCCGCCCGCTGGTGCGAAAGGGCGGCGACGGCGTCCTGGTCCTCGCGGCTGATGCCCAGGCGGGCGTTCCCGGCGTCGGTGGCGGAGCCCATCAGTTCACCTGAGACGGGGTCCTGCAGGCCGTCAAAGTTCAGCGAATCCAGCAGCGGCGCATCGCCGATGGCCACGCCGCCGCGAAGCCGGGGGAGCAGGTGCGGGGCGTTGGTCATGGACTCCTGGCCCGCCGCCACAATGAAATCAGCCTCGCCGGCGCGGATCATCCGGGCGGCATCAATCACGGCAGTCAGGCCGGACAAGCACAGTTTGTTGATGGTCACGGTGGGCACATCCCAACCGATGCCGGCGGCGAGGCTGGCCTGCCGGGCGGGTCCCTGGCCAGCGCCCGCCTGGATAACCTGGCCCACGATGACGGCCTGGATCTGTTCCGGCGCCACCCCGGACCGTTCCAGTGCGTTCCGGATGGCGTGGGCACCCAGTTCGCTGGAGGTGAGCCCGGAGAGGCTGCCGCGGAACCTGCCGAAGGGGGTGCGTGCGCCGCCGAGGATGACGGCGGTGCGGTCCTCGATGCCCGGGGGAGTGTTGGCCGTGGCGTCGTTGCCCATGATGGTGCCTTTCGGTGGTGCCGTTACCGTTCAGCATGTCACGGGACCCGGCGCCGAGGGAACGGCCCGTGCCCCGCGAAGGCAGGACTCCGCCGGGCGCCTCAGCGCAGGATGAACTGCAGAAGCACGTGGTCCTGCCAGCTGTCCGCGATGTTCAGGTACCGCGGTGCGAGGCCGATCTCCTGGAACCCCGGCGCGCCGATGATGCGCTGGGCGTCCTCCCGGGCGCAGAGGCCGGATCTGCACGCCGCCGACCAGCGGTTCGGTGTGGCCGTTCGCGGTCATGGCAGGTCCGCCAATGCCCGGGGATCGTCCGCGTCTTCCTGGGCGTAGCTCGTGCGTGCTCGAAACGCTTGCCTTTCATGATTCGCGTGCCGTTTAGCATAACGCGCTGGTCCGGACGGTCTCGAATGGCACCCCTTCGAGAGAGTTTACTGACCGTAAAGTGCGTTTATTTATTAGAAATATGAACGATACAACACTGAAATTGTCACGTCCTTTGACGAAACATTCCATCAATACGCTCGCACCGTACGTTCAATAGAAAAGGGAAGAACAATATGGCAAGTGCGACTCGCAGGAATTTCCTCCGCTACGTGGGCATGGTGGGCGGCGCTGGGGTCATGTACCAGACCATGGAGGCGATGGGCCTCGCGCCGGACTCTGCGACGCCGGCGTTCGCTGCCCCGCGCAAGGGGGACCTGAACGGCGCCGGAAAGTCGGTGGTGGTGCTTGGCGGCGGCATCGCCGGCCTCACCACCGCCTATGAGCTGGGCAAGGCGGGCTACCAGGTGACCATCCTGGAGGCGCGGATGCGGCCAGGCGGGCGCAACTGGACCGTGCGCGGCGGCACGGAAGAGACGGACCTGAACGGAATCACCCAGCGGGCAACCTTCTCCAAGGACCAATACATGAATGCCGGGCCGGGCCGCATTCCGCAGCACCACATCACCTTGGACTACTGCAAGGAACTCGGCGTCGCCATCGAGCCGTTCACCAACCAGAATGCCGACAGCTACCTGTTCCGCGAAGGCAGCACCAAACTTTCCAACACTCCTGTCCGGCACCGCGCGGCCAAGGCGGACGTGTACGGCTATGTCTCCGAACTCCTCGCAAAAGCGACTGACCAGGGCTCTCTGGACCGTTACCTGAGCCCGACCGACAAGGAGCACCTCATCTCCTTCCTGGGCAACTTCGGCGCCATCGGCGCCAAGGTGCCGGGCGATGCCGCGGCCAGCTTCAAGTACTCGGGCACCGGCAGGAAAGGCTACTCGGTGGCCCCCGGCGCGGGCCTGGAAGCCGGCACACCCCTGGCCCCGGATGCCCTCTCCGACGTGTTTGCCAGCGGTGTGGGCAACTACTTCTCATTCGAATTCGGCTGGGACCAGGCCATGATGATGTTCCAACCCGTAGGCGGCATGGACCGGATCCCGTACGCATTCGAAGCTGCCATCGGCAAGGACAAGATCGTCTACGGCGCCAAGGTCCTGTCCCTGAACAACACCGCCACGGGCGTCTCGGTGGACTTCGCGAATCCGGGCGGCCAGACCAAGAGCCTGCAGGCGGACTTCGCGGTCTGCACGCTGCCCCCGCACATCGCCGCCAAGGTCCCCGGCAACCTTCCGGCTGACGTCCTGGAGGCCCTGAGCTTCGCCACCCCCAGCGACGCCGGGAAGATCGGCATCGAGTACTCACGCCGCTGGTGGGAAGAGGACCACCGCATCTATGGCGGCATCACCAACACCAACATCGATCTCGGCAACATGTGGTATCCGTCCACGGGTTTCCACGCCCAGCGGGGGACCATGGTGGGCTACTACAACACCGGTGCCAGCGCCCGCGTCTACCAGTCGCTGAGGCCCGAGAAACGGCTCAGCCGTGCCCTTGACCAGGGTGCGCGGATCCACGGAGACGTGTACCGGAAGGACGTTGCGGCGGCGTTCTCGGTCGACTGGAGAAGCACCGCGTTTTCGGAGGGAGCCTGGGTGGGCTGGCCGTCGCAGACCGATGCCAAGTACGCCAGGCTGCTGGAGCCCACGGGCAACATCTACTTCGCCGGCGACCACCTGAGCCACGCCATCGCCTGGCAGCACGGCGCCATGACCTCGGCCCGGGCTGCCGTCACCGCACTGCACACCCGTGTGGCCGCGGCGGTGGCCGGTTGAGCGCCCCGCTGCAGGACCGCCCCGGCATGTCCCCAATCCACGGAAAGAAGCCCATGATCCGCTGCACTTCCTTGATCGCCGCCGGCGTTGCCGGCATCTGCCTCAGCGCAACCGCAGCCTTCGCCGCACCCGCCGTCTTTGCGGACCTGACGTCCCCCAAACCGGGCACCACGGTCTCAAACCTCCCGGCCGGCCAGGACAATCCGATGATTGCCTCGGGGGTGGCCATCGGGGCGAACACCGCCATCTACAAGACCAGCGGCCTGGGGCCATCGGCGTTGAACACCGCAGCGCCCACGGGCAGCGAACAGAGGTACATCGATGAGGTCGTCTTTCCCGGCGGTGTGCTCCCCGACGGGGTGACCGTGACGGAGGCGCAGGGAATCAACGCCCTGCGCCGGATCGGCGAGAACCTCGCCCGGGCAGGACTGGATTACGACGACGTCATCACCATGCGCGTTTTCCTCCAGAATCCAGCTGGGGCGGAGAAGGCCGACTTTGACGGCTGGAACCGCGCGTACCGGCAGTACTTCGCCAACACGAGCCTCGCCGACGGGTCTCCGGTACAGGTGTCTCTGGGTTCGGCCGCTCCCGCCGCCCCGTTTGTGGTGAACCCGGCGAGGCCGTCGCGGTTCGCCTTGGAGATCGAGAATCTGCCGGTGAACGGCTGGCTGGTGGAAGTGGAGGTGGACGCCGCGTATCCGGCCCCCTCCGGGAAGTAGCTTCCGGCCAAGGACTCAAGGACGTCGTGCAGAAGGGCCCGGGGACACCCGGGCCCTCTCATCCCTTGAGTCCCCTGCAGGCTCCGTACCGGTGGGCAGAAGCCACTCACCCGCGGAACCTGCCGAAGGGCGTGCGTGCGCCGCCCAGGATGACGGGGATGTGAGCGTCGGTCCTTATGGGTGCCTTTCGACTGCGGTTTCAGGAGGGTCTGGGGCCAGCTTAGGCGAACCGTGGGGGCCGGTGAGGTGGCGCAGGCGCTGTGGATTCGGCTGCGATCGGCTCAGCTGTGGAGGAGCAGTTGGTGGAGCAGGTGGTCCTGCCAGAGGCCGGCGATCTTTAGGTACTGCGGCGCCACGCCGATTTCCCGAAAGCCGGCGCGCCTGAGGATCTTGCGTGAGGGCTCATTATGGAGCAGCGTTGCCGCCTGGACCCGGTGGAGGCCCAGTTCTGTCCGGGCATGGTCCGTGGCGAAGCGGACCGCGGCAGCTCCGATGCCCCGCCGGTTGAGGCTGGAATCAACCCAGTACCCGAGGTTGGCGTTGAGGAACGGGCCACGGACGATGCCAGTAAGGGTGACGGCGCCGACGATGTACGCGGGATCGTCGCGGTTCACCAGCACCCACGGAACTTCCTGGCCCACGGAATGCTGGGCGAGCTTGGCCCGGATGATGTCCAGCTGATGCCTGGGCGTGAAAAAGGCTTCGTCCCGCTCCGGTTCCCACGCAGCGAGGTGCTGGCGGTTCCGGAGGTAGGCCTTACTCAGGCCGGCCGCATCGCTCCGCCGCAGCAGCCGGATCCGGACCCCCGGGACGAGCGGAGCGGGGGCTTCGCTGTCCATAAGCTCTCCCGGGCTACTCGAAGGAAGCACGACGGCGGTCCGACAACCGGGTGTTCCAAACGTCCGGTTTGGCAACCTGGAAGCGGCGGCCAGTAAGTGCGATCGGGTTTAGCCGGATGTAGTAGTCCTTGGGTCCGGGCTGCCAGGGCTCAAGATGCTGGGCGTCGACGGCGTCCTTGTCAGCCTGTGCCTCGATCACTTCGGTGTCTCCGCGAACCACCACACTCCAGGCCACCTCCGTGCGGGGATCGTATCCATCGATCTCCAGCGCCGCGGGACGGTCTGCCTTGGCGCCCCACAGTTTGGTGCCGCCGGCGCTGCGGAAGACGATGCTCCTGCGGTCCAGGACGTAGTTGACCGGAAAGATCTCCGGATGGCCGTCCACTACAAGGGCCAGGCGCCCCAGGGTGTCCCCGGCAAGGAATTCCCAGCATTCGTCGAACGTCAATTTGTTGGTCGCCTGCGTGTGAGAGTTCATGCACCAAACCATACGGACCTGCGGGACGGATCAACAGGGTATTGCCAGGCTTCAACCCCCAGGCTCCGGCCTGGGCAGGTCGACTTAGGGCACTCCAACATGCTCCAGCAGGGCGTCCAGGAGGGGAAGCTGGCCCTTGACCAGCTTGCTGCGGGCCTCGGATTCCGTCACCCACCGGGCATCGTCCACCTCGGGAAAGTCCTGGATGACGCCGGATCCTTTGGGCCACTCCAGCGGGAACGTGTTGCTCACAACCCGTTCGGGCTGGAAGTCAGACTCCGCGGCGAACACTGTGATGATCTTTCCCGACGGTTGCCTGAACGCGCCTAGCTCAAAGTAGGCAACAGCTGGCGGCGGCGTGCCGATTTCTTCGGCAAATTCGCGCAGCGCGGCCACCTGGGGATCCTCGTCGGGAAGGTACTCGCCCTTGGGAACCGACCACGACTGGGTTTGTTTGCGGGCCCAGAACGGTCCGCCCATATGCGCAATCCACACTTCCAGCCCGCCTGCTCCCTGCCGGTACAGCAGGATCCCTGCACTGCGAACCACCATGGCCTAAGGCCTCCCTGCTGAACTTTGGAAGACTACGGGATCCGGGAACCTGCTGAACCCCGGAAACTACTGGATCCCGGCAAACAATGCGTTGAGTTCGGCCGTCAGCTGCTTCTGCACCGCGGGCGTCCCGACTTCCTTGCCGTCAATGTGGTTCACCGGCGCGAGCAGCCTGATGCTGGAAATCAGCCACACGGCGTCGGCGTCCAGCAGGTCCCGCGGCTCCAGCGGCCCGTAGCCGAGCTCCCAGCCGGCTGCCTTGGCCGCCGCGAACAGGGCCCCCTGGGAGGTCCCGGGGAGGATCCCGCTGTCCAGTTGCGGGGTGATGAGGCGGCGCACCGTCCGAGTGGCGCCGGCGCCGTCGTCGGAGGTTTCCAGATGTGCCAGCAGCACAGTGGACGTGGGGCCTTCCAGGACCCGGCCGTCGGAGGAGGTGAAGATGACGTCGTCGGCGCCCTGTTTGTGGGCGTACCGCAGGGCGGCCATGTTCGTGGCATAGGACAGGGTCTTGGCGCCGAGCAGCAGCCACGGGGCACGCTCAGCCACGTCGCTGTCGTAGCCGCGGTCCAGGAGGATGACGTCGATCCCGGTTTCGCGCTGGCGGCGTCCGAGGGCGCCCACCGGGGACACCTGAACCCAGCATGTGGGGGACTCTGCGCCTTCCGGGCCGCGGGTGACCACGAGTTTCACCACCACCTCGTCCTCGGCGGGCGACGGAGCGGGATGCTGGTTTCGGTGCTCCGCGACGCCCGTGGCGATGGCAGCCCGCCATGAATCCTGCCCCGGGATCACCAGGTCAAGGGCCTGGGCCGATCCGGCCAGCCGGTCCAGATGCGCCTGCTGCTTCCGGACGGCGCCACTCACCGCGAGCATGGATTCGAACACGCCGTCGCCCCGGGTGGCGCCCTGGTCTGTGGCCATCAGCTGCGGCTGGGAAGCGTCGGCCAGCCGGCCGTCCGGGAACGCGGGGTCAAGAAACACGAGCACCACGGGCGCAGGAGAAGTCATGGCTCCAGCTTAGTAGGGCCCGCCGCGGCTAAGCTGTGGTCATTGCCCCGCGGGAACAGGTCCGCGGGTGCGCGCAATCCGGGGGTATTCCAGTGCTGTGGCCAATTTCGCTTGCGGGTACCGCGCCGACGTGGGTGGTGGTGGTGCTCAGCATTGCAGACCTGGTGATCCGGGTTCTGGCTATCGGCATCATCCCCGGCAACAGGCGACCCACCACGGCCATGGCCTGGCTGCTGGGCATCTTCTTTGTGCCGTTCCTGGGCCTGGTCCTTTTCCTGCTGTTCGGAAACTTCAAGCTCTCCAGCCGCCGCCGCCAGCAGCAGGAGGTCATCAACACCCGCGTGCGGTCCGGCATCTCGGCGCTCGCCGACGTCGTCAGTGAATATGAAGGGCCCGAATGGGTGACGTCCGCCGGGGAACTGAACCGGCGGCTCGGCTCCCTCCCCATGGTGGACGGCAATTCCGTGGACCTCCTTCCCGGCTACCCGGACTCGATCCTGGCCATGACCCAGGCCGTGCGCAAAGCCAAGACGTTCGTCAATGCCGAGTTCTACATCATGAGCACGGACCACATCACCGATGACCTGCTGACCGCCCTGGAGGAGGCCGCCGAGCGGGGCGTGGAAGTGCGCGTGCTGTTTGACCACATCGGCACGCTCCGCGTCAAGGGTTACCGCGACCTGCTCAAACGGCTGCGGGCGGGAAAGATCCAGTGGAAGCGCATGCTCCCGGTGCTGCCCATCCACGGCCAATGGCGCCGCCCGGACCTTCGGAACCACCGCAAAATCATGGTGGTCGACGGCGAACTCGCCTTCACGGGCTCGCAGAACCTGATCGAGCCCTCCTACAACAACCCCAAACACCGTAAGGCCGGCCGCGAATGGGTGGAGCTGATGGCCTGCCTGCGCGGACCGATCGTCACCACGCTCAACGTGGTGTTCGCCACGGACTGGCTGAGCGAAACCGACGAGTCCCTGGAACACCAGCTGCAGCTCCCGGACAACCCCGAGCCGGGCAACGTCACAGCCCAGGTGGTGCCCAGCGGACCCGGGTTCAGCACCGAAAACAACCTGCGCCTCTTCAACACCCTGATCTACTCAGCCCAGCACCGGATCTCCATCTGCAGCCCGTATTTCGTGCCCGATGACTCCCTGCTCTACGCCATCACCACCGCAGCCCAGCGGGGCGTGGACGTGGAGCTGTTCGTCTCCGAAAAGGGCGATCAGTTCCTGGTCCACCACGCCCAGCGCTCCTATTACGAGGCGCTGCTGGAGGCCGGCGTCCGGATCTACCTCTACAAGGCGCCCTTTGTGCTGCACGCCAAGCACTTCACCATCGACGACGAAGTGGCCGTCCTGGGCTCCAGCAACATGGACATGCGCTCCTTCTCGCTGAACATGGAGGTCTCGGTGATGCTGCTCGGCGGGGAAATCGTGAACAACATGCGCGCGGTCGAAGACACATACCGCGACATTTCCAACGAGCTCATACTCGAGGACTGGCTGCAGCGCCCCCTCGCTGCCCGCTATGTCGATAACGTCGCCAGGCTGACCGCCACGCTCCAGTAACTCTGGGGGTCAGGCGCTGGGAAAGTCCGCACCCAGCGCGGAAAGCACACCGTGCGCCTTCACGCGGATTTCGTCGTACTCCTCGTCAGGTACCGAGTCGGCAGTGATGGCGCCGCCGACGCCGAGGGTGAGTTCCGCCGTCGACGCTTGTTCGCCGCCGTCCCCCGCCACCGCCGTGGTTACCAGGGTGCGGATCGCCACCGCAAGGTCCGTTGCCCCGTTGAGGGAAAAGTAGCCGATCGCGCCGGAATACAGGCCGCGCGGGCCCTCCTCCAACCGGTCCAGGATGGCCATGGTGCTGATTTTCGGGGCGCCGGTCATGGAGCCGGCCGGGAAACAGGCGGCTACCGCCTCGGCCCGCGGCGAGCCGGGCAGTAGCCGCGCGTCGATGGTGCTGACCATCTGGTGCACCGTGGCGTAGCTTTCGATCTCGCACAGCCTGCTGACCGTTACCGATCCGGGTTCCGCGAAGTGGCTGAGGTCGTTCCGTAGCAGGTCCACAATCATGATGTTTTCCGCGCGGTCCTTCAGCGAGGTCGCCAGGTCCTCCCGCAGCTGCCTGTCACGCTCCGGATCAGCACCCCGGCGGCGGGTGCCTTTGATCGGTTCGGCGCGCATGCCGCCGTCGGACGTGATCCTCAGGAACCGCTCCGGCGACGTGCTGGCCACCGTCAGCCCGCCGAACCGCAAGTAGCTGGCGAACGGCGCGGGATTCTTCCGCCGCAGCGCGAGGTACGTGGGCCAGGGGGCCGCCGCGGCGGCGGGCAGCCGGGCCGTGAGCGTGGTGGTCAGGCACACCTCGTATGAGTTCCCTTCACGGATTTCGTGCTGGGCGGCCGCGATTTTGGCCAGGTAGGACGGCTCCGTGTCGCGGCTGCTGAACGCGGGCCCCACGGGACGTACGACGCCGTTGCTGCCGCCGGCGTGCGTGCGTTGGTCCCCTGAGCTTGGTGTGCTCGCGGCGGCGACGGCGACGGGGGCGGCAGCGACGGCGGCGCGGGCGTCGGTCAGCCAGCGGTCGGCGTCGGGCGCTTCCAGGGCAAGGAGCCACGCCGCTCCTTCCACGTGGTCCAGAACGACGGCCCGGCCCGCGAAGATCAAGGCCGCATCAGGAGTCGGTGCAGCCACGTCCGTTCCGCCGGTTTCGCGCTTGAGCTCATAGCCCAGGCAGCCCAGCCAGCCCAGGGTGAAGTCACCCGGGTAACCGTCCGGCGTGCGGACCGCGCGGCGTCCCCAGACCGTGTCCAGCCAGCGGAAGAACGGTCCCGGCACGCGCGCCGTGGCGGAGCCTGCCGTGATGACGCTTTCGCCGGACCGGTGCGTGACCGCCTGGCCGTACGTCCCGCCGTCGTCCGCCAGGATGCTGAAGCGGCTGCGCGCGGTGGCGGGCGACTGCTGCGGGAGCGGCCCTGCGGACGTGTTTGGGGAGTCTGCGTTGGTGATGTCCGCGGCGGCGACGTCCGCGTTGGAGGAGTCCAGCCAGACGGCATTTGCTGAGCCGCCGTAAAGGTTCGCGAAGAGGGCAGCGGCGTCAGGCCTGGCGTCCAGCCGTTCCGCACGCAGCCTGAGGCCCCGGCGGGCGGCAAGCTCGGGAACAAGCACCGGTCCGAGTGCGGGCAGGTACGCGAGGGCCTGCATGACGTCGGCGGTGGCGGAACCGTCGGCATTGTTGAGGACGCGGATATCGGCTTCGTGGGGGACGTCGTCGGCGGCGAGCCAGACTTCCTCCTGCTCAGCCCACTGGTCCCAAAACGGCTCATATGTGCCGCCGTCGCGGTCCAGGGCCCGCTTCCGGCGGATGTCGTCCGGCGAGTCTGCCCAGATGACAGCGCTGAGCAGGGGCCGGGCGTCCGCAGCCGCCGCCCCCACTCCCTCAATGATCACGATCTCGGCGGGCAGCGTGACCCGGGTGTCGCCGTCGTAATGCCTGTCCCAGTCCCAGCTGGTCCAGGTGGCGGGCTCGGCGCGGCTCAACGGCGTGAGCACGGTGGAAACGTAGCGCTCGATGCCCGCGGTGAGGCCGTTCCAGCCCGGGTAGATGTCCTCCAGGTGGAAGAGCGCGACTTTGTGATGGTTCCGCAGCTGCGCGGCAAGTTCGATGGCCAGAGTGGTTTTCCCTGCGCCGGATCGCCCGTCAATGGCGATGATCACAGGTGCGGGGGTCATGAAATAGAGCGTACCTGCTGCGGCATCAGCTGCTGTCGCGGCGCCGCCTGGCCACGGACCGTGCGGACGTGCGCGACGATGCCGGGCACAGCGCCGCGGATCTGCTCCCCGGCGGCGTCAAAATCGGCATGGCCGCCGTACCAGGGATCCTCGATGCCTTGGTCCAGCAGGTCGCTGCCGGCAACGGCGCGGTCGAAGCTGCGGAGCATCCGGACTTTGTTCATGGCGTGCGCGTCTGGCGCGGCGTCGCGCAGCCAGGCGTAGTGGTCAACGTCCAGTGCAAGGATGAGATCGCGCTCGCGGAACCACGCGGCCTGCCAGACGCGGGCAACATGGTGCTCTGAGCTCAATGCGTTTCCGCGAGCCGGCGGGCGGCGCGCGGATCGATGGGCCGCCCTGCCTCATAACCGGTGGTTCCCGCCGAATCCACTGTCACATCCGAGCCCAGGCCTTCGGCTTGGAAGGCCGCGCCCAGCATCATCTCGGCCATCGGCGACCGGCAGATATTTCCCGTGCAGACGGCGATGACGCGGTATGGGCTCGACGATGAGTTCATGGGGCTAAGCATGCGGGACCGGGGCATTCGTGGCCAGCTGGCATTCACATGTCGTGACAGGTCCGTAAGAAAATTGATGAAAGAAGTCAAAATTGCGTCCGTCCGGCCGCCTTCAATGTTCGTCAGGCGTCCTGCAGCGGTCGCCGCGCCAGCCATGCTGCCACGATCGCGCCGGAGATGTTGTGCCAGAGCGAGAAAACGGCGGACGGCAGTGCGGCCAGCGGGGTGAAATGCGCGGTGGCCAGCGTGGCGGCCAAACCGGAGTTCTGCATGCCCACTTCGAAGGCGAGCGCCCTGCGTGCCTTGTCGTCTAGCCGGCCCAGTTTCCCGGCCAGGTAGCCCAGACCCAGGCCGAACCCGTTGTGGAGGACCACTGCGAGGAACACAATGCCGCCCGCGGCCACGATTTTGGAGGCGCTGCCCGCCACAACAATCGCGACAATGAAGGAAATTACGACGGCGGATGCCCAGGGGAGCGCCGGCAGCACCTTGGCGATGAGGTTCTTGAAGAACAGCCGCGCCAGCAACCCGGCGATGACGGGCAGGAGTACCGTCTTGACGATGTCCAGGACCATGCTCCCGGCGTCGATTTCCAGGAAGGATCCGGCCAGGAACAGGACCAGCAGTGGCGTAACCACGGGTGCGATCAGGGTGGATACCGAAGCGACGGCTACGGACAGGGCCACGTCCCCCTTGGCCAGGAAGGCCATCACGTTCGAGGCGGTGCCGGATGGTGCGCAGCCCACCAGGATCAGGCCCACGGCAAGCTCCGGCGGAAGCTGGAGCGCCACGGCAATCAGCCAGCCCGCACCGGGCATGATCACGTAGTGCGCCACGATGCCCAGAACCACTGCCCACGGACGCTTCACCACAGAGGCAAAATCCGGCGGCGTCAGGGTCAGGCCCATGCAGAACATGATGATGCCCAGCAGGTACGGGACGCTGGGTCCCAGGGGCTGGAAGGTTGCCGGCACAAGGAAGCCAGCGACGCCTGCCAGGACCACCAGCGCCGGGAAGATCGTGACGGCAAGCCGTGCGATTTTCGCCTCGGCGGCCAGCGCCGGGTTGGTGGGTACCGGGGCGTGATCAGTGTCGGATTCTGTCGATGTGGGGGATTTGGTTGCCTCAAGCATTTATTGATCGTGGCATTGATGTCCGGCGGGTGGCCACTTCATGACCATGCTCCGGGCAAAAATGTCAGACATCTGCGCGTTGGCGGATTAGTGGACGGCCTAGTGGATCAGCGCGAGGAGAATGCCTACGGCCACAAAGAGCACGCCGAAGATCCGGCTCAGGATCTTCTGGCCGCCGGCGTTGTGCGTGAACCGCTGGAAGGATTTGGCGGCAAAGGCGAAGAAGAACCACATGACCAGGATGTCGATCACCACTACGGTGGCCGTGAGCACCAGGTACTGCGGCAGGAGCGGCTGTTCCGGACGGATGAACTGTGGCATAAATGCGAGGAAGAAGACGATGGCCTTCGGGTTGAGCAGGTTGACCCAGAGGCCGCGCCGGAACATTGACCAGGCGGGCTCGTTCCGGAGAGCGGCGGCCTGTTCCTGGTCCACTACCGGTTTACTCAGGAACTGACGGATGCCCAGGTAGACCAGGTAGGCGGCTCCGGCGTAACGGATCACATTGAAGGCCACCGGGGAGCTCGCCACCAGCACGCCAACTCCCAACGCCACGATCATCACGTGGACAACCAGGGCTGCCTGCTGGCCCAGGATTCCCCAGATGGAGCGGCGGAATCCGGACGTGAGTGAGTTGCTCATGGTGTTGATGGCACCGGCGCCGGGCGTGAAACTGATCAGGACGCCGGCGCCCGCGAGGGCGAGCCAAAGGGAGAATTGCACTTGGCAAGTTTAGTGCCGACCTCACCACAGGGTGGTCACAGGCTCAAATGCCTGGAGTGCCTCATCTGCTGTAACAAGCGTGAGCCCTTCCACCATGGCCTGCGCAGCCAGGACCCGGTCAAAGGGGTCCTTATGTTCCCAGTCCAGCTGACCGGCGGCCAAAGCATGCGGCGCGGAGACGGCCAGCTCCGAGGCGTACAGGTGGGCCACCTGCCGTCCGAAGCTTGCCACTATGGCTGCCCCTGACGGCAACTTGCCTTGATGGTGTTTGTACGACAACTCGTATGCGGTCATGGGCGAGACATAGACCGAGTTCTCGAGCTTAGTGATGGCGTTCCTGGCCTTGGTGGACAGTTTCTTGGGTTCGGCGAGGGCCCAGAGGAAAACATGTGTGTCCAGGAGCAGGCGCATCAATGATCGCCACCCGTCACGTCGCCCATTTCCTCCCCGGTCCACGGATCGTAGAATTCATCCGGGATCTGGAGCGGCGCGAGGAAGCCCAGCTCGCGTTTGTGGGGGCGCTCGATTTTCACCAGCCGGGCCACCGGGCGGCCTGCCTTGGCAATGACCACATCCTCGCCGTTTTCAACGAGGTTCAACAGCTCAGACAGGCGGGTTTTTGCCTCTTGGACGTTGTACTGTCCCATGTTGACCAAGTCTAGTTGGTCAACCTCGGCAGTGTAAGGCTCTGCCCAGTATTCGTTCTCTCCGTAATAGCTCATATTCCGACGCTATTGCCGCCAGTGCTGGGTTGATAGGCACTGTCATGCCTATGTGGAAATCACGCCCGGGCGATGACCTCACCGTTCGGGATGAGGAACCAGCCGTCGTCGGTGGATCCCCAGCGGTGCCAGCCAGCCGAAATCCGGGCCAGGTCCGCTGGGTTGGCGAAGCCGTATTCAAGGGCCTGCTCTGCGAAGGCCGAATGCAGCACGCGTTCGCCCCAGACCCGGGCCTGCCATCTCCGCTGTTGCCCGGTGGCATACAGCCAGTTGCTGCTGGTGGGTGCCACGTTGCTGAAGCCTGCGGACTGGGCCCAGGACACGAGTCGGCGGCCGGCGTCGGGCTCGGCCCCATTGCGTCGTGCGATCCGCTGGTACAGGTCCATCCATTCGTCCAGCTCAGGGATGGCGGGGTACCAGCTCATGCCGTGGAAGTCGGCGTCGCGCACTGCCACAATGCCGCCCGGCTTCGCCACCCGGCGCATCTCGCGCAACGCCTCCACCGGGTCCGTCAGGTGCTGGAGCACTTGGTGGGCATGGACGACGTCGAACGTTTCGTCCTCGAAATCGAGGTCATAGATGTTGCCAGCCAGGAACTCCGCATTGGCCACACCGCGCTCGACGGCAAGCGCCGTCGCCTGGGCGATGATGTCCGGCGACCGGTCCAGGCCGGTGACCTTTCCGGGCGACACCAGCCCGGCGAAATCGCAGGTGATGCTCCCCGGGCCGCAGCCGACGTCGAGCACTGAAACCCCGGGCGTGAGGTGCGGAATGACAAAAGCCGCGGAGTTCTCCGCGGTCCTGGAGGCGTGGGCGCGGACCACCGACTCGTGGTGGCCGTGCGTGTACACATCGTCGTCGTCAGGCTGCTGCGTACTCATAATGAAACGCTACCTCTCCGCAGTGAAAAACAGGCGGAACGTTCCGCGCGGCTACTTACTTGGGCGGGGTAGGGGAGGCGGGGCCGCCGTCGGACGCTTCCTGCCGGGCCGCGACGGTGGCATCCACCATGGCGGTCATAAACCGGCTGACGAGCTCCAGCTCTTCGGGGGAAAAGTCCGCCATGGCGTTGCCCATGTGGCGCGAAAGCGGCATGAACATGGCACTGCCGTCCCGGAACGCCTTGGGTGTCATGCGGAGCTGGACCTGCCGCCGGTCCGGACCGAGACGCTCCCTGACCACGTGCCCGGAACTGTCCAGCCGGTCGATGAGGGCGGTGGTGGCGGGCGAGCTGAGGTTGAGTTCCTTGCGCAGGATGCCCGGCGTGACCAGCTGGCCCTTGGCAGTGTGCCGCATGATCACCGCCAGCGCGTTGAGGTCCGTGCGGTGCATGTCGTTGCGGCCGCCGGCGGTGTCCACGTAGCGGTTGGCCTCCAGCGTGAAGTCCTGCAGCAGGCGGACCAGGGCGAAGGGTGCGGAGTCCGGTGGGCGCTGGAACGCTTCGTCTGTCATGGTCGTCCCGCCTCCGTTCGCTTGCTGGTGCCCGAGATCTGGTCTGGTGCCCTGACGGATATTACTGCAGCGACGCCCGATGAGTAGTTTCAAACAGGAAACCCAACCCAGGGCATTTATCTCCATGGTGGAGATACTCTAGGATGGAATCAAGTATACCGCGGCCATCCCGAGCGAAGCAGGAATCATGAAATCCCGTCCCCTACACAGCGCGAGGGTTCCGTTCTGGCTGCGCTGGCTCCTTCCCGTTCTGCTGGTTCTCACGTGGCTGGCCATTGCCGGGGTGGGTGGACCCACGTTCGGCCGGCTCGACGAGGTCTCCTCGAACGACCAGGCCTCGTTCCTGCCGGCGAGCGCCGAGGCCACCGCGGCCCAGGACTGGCAGGCAAAGTTCCGCGATTCAGACGAAGTGCCGGCCGTCATCGTCATCGAAAACACCGCCGCCATCAGCCCCGCGGAGCTTGGCGAACTGGCATCCCTGAAGGCCGGGCTGGAGGGCCTGGAGCTGGGCAGCGCGGTGATCGGCCCCATCCCGTCCGAGGACGGAAAAGCGGTCCAGTTCATTGCCCCGATCGGGTCCTCCGACCAGCTGAAGGAATCCGTCCGGGAGTTGCGGGACTTCCTGGCGGATTCCGCCCCTGCAGGCATGCAGACCTTCGTCACCGGACCCGCGGGCCTGACGGCAGACCTGGTCAGCGCCTTCGCCGGCATAGACGGCATCCTGCTGCTGGTGGCACTCGGCGCGGTCTTCCTGATCCTATTGATCGTCTACCGTTCGCTCCTGCTGCCCATCGCCGTGCTGCTCACCTCGGTTTTTGCGCTCTGTGCCGCCATCCTGCTGGTGTTCGGCATGGCAAAGCTCGGCTGGATCCAGCTGAGCGGCCAAAGCCAGGGCATCCTGTCCATCTTGGTGATCGGCGCGGCCACGGACTATGCCCTGCTGTACGTGGCGCGGTTCCGCGAGGCCCTGACCCACACGCGCAACCGGACCGAAGCCGTGCTCACAGCGTGGAAAGCTTCGTTCGAACCCATCCTGGGCTCTGGTGCCACCGTCATCATTGCCCTCCTCTGCCTCCTGTTCTCCGACCTGAACTCCAACAAGGCGCTTGGTCCAGTGGCGGCCGCTGGCATCCTCTGCTCGCTCTTCGCCGCGCTGACGCTGTTGCCTGCGCTGATGGCGCTTTTGGGCCGGGCTGCGTTCTGGCCTTTCCGCCCCAAGCTGGTTCCGGCAGGCGAGCGTGAGCCCGAGCTGGTCACCGGCCTGGAAGGGCAGAAAGGCGTCTGGCGGTCCACGGGTTCGCTGGTCACCCGCCGCCCGCGAACGGTCTGGGTCACTTCGGTCCTCCTTTTGCTGGTCGCTTCGGCCGGGGTGCTGCAGCTAAAGGCCAACGGCGTGCCGCAGACCGACGTCATCCTCACCGCGTCCAATGCGGTGGACGGCCAGGACGCGCTGGCCCGGCATTTCGACGCCGGCAGCGGCAGCCCCGCCGTCGTCATCGCGGACGAAAGTAAAGCCGATGAAGGGCTGGCAAAGGTCAAAGCGGCCGACGGCGTGGGGGACGCCTACCTCCTGGCTGAAGGCGGGGTGACGATCACCGGCGCTCCCAGCGCTCCCAGCGCGCCGGACGTCCACGAGGGCAAGGTGCTGATCAACGCGACGCTTAACTATGCCGCGGATTCCATTGAGGCAGAGGACGCCGTCAAGCTGCTGCGCGAGGATGTGAAAACGGTCGACGCCGGCGCGCTGGTTGGCGGCGTGACCGCCACTGCGCTGGACACCAACACCACCGCCCAGCGCGACCTGGTGATCATCATCCCCATCGTGCTGGCGGTCATCCTGCTCATCCTGATGCTGCTGCTGCGATCAGTCTTGGCGCCGGTCCTGTTGGTGCTTTCGGTGGTGCTGTCCTACGGGGCGGCCATGGGCGTCTCGGCGCTGGTCTTCAACAACATCCTCGGCTTCCCGGGTGCCGACGCCACCGTCCCGTTGTTCGGGTTTGTGTTCCTGGTGGCCCTGGGCGTGGACTACAACATCTTCCTGATGAGCCGTGTGCGGGAAGAGTCGCTGAAACACGGGACCCGGCCGGGCATCCTGCGCGGACTCGGAGTGACCGGCGGAGTGATCACTTCGGCCGGCGTGGTGCTGGCTGCCACGTTCGCCGCCCTGGGCGTCATTCCCATCATGTTCCTGGTGCAGCTCGCCTTCATTGTGGCGTTCGGCGTCCTGCTGGACACAGTGCTGGTCCGCTCGCTGCTAGTCCCCGCGCTGGCGCACGACATCGGCCCGCGCATCTGGTGGCCCGGCAACCTCGGCAGGCCGGAGCTGGATGTTGCGGTGCGGCGGAATGCTGGCGCGCTGGATGCCGGCGCATTTGGCGCCGATCTGGAATCCGCAGAGAACGCTGGTCGCCGGTAGGACTGTTGCCCCGCCCGCCGGCTTCGTCACCCCTGCGCGCGCCACCAGGCCGCCGTGGCTGCGACCGCCTCCGGCAGGGGTGTCGGGCGGAGGCCAAACCCGGCTTCACTGGCGGCTGAGTCCATCACAAACGGCTGCTCGAACTGATACAGCAGTTCCGCCACTTCCCGCATGTCCTTGGAGAACACGCCCATGGCCCGCAGCGCCCAGCCCGGTATGGCCCCCACCTTTGGCGCGGCCACCCCTGCGGCCTGGGTGAACGCGGTGGCCAGCTGCCGCTGCGTGACGGCCGGACCCGTGGGCGCGTGCCACACCTTGTTCCAGAGCGACGGCGTCCCCGCGGCATGGATCATTGCGGCGGCCAGGTCCGGGACGTAAGTGAATGAATGGGGCTGATCGGTGCTCCCGATGACCCAGAGTTTCTTGCCGGCCAGCACCGTGGGGACCATGCGCTCGCCGGCATGTGAGGTTCGCACCCGAGGGCCAAAGAAATCGCCGGCCACCACACTGACGGTGTTGGTCTCGGAGGCCGCCCGCGCCTTGAGCAGCGCGGTCCGGACGCCGCGTTTCCCGCCGGTGGCAGTCCGCGGACCCGCTTCGGTCATGGTGCGCCCAGGCTCGCTGTACGAGTAAAGGCTTTCGGGGAAGACGACGACGGCGCCCGCCTCGCCCGCTGCGGCCAGCACCGTTTGCTCGGCCCGGGGCAGTTCTGCTTGCCACGCGTCCACAGCGTAGGAGGAACCGTGGATGCAGTGGAAGACTGCGGTGGCGCCCGCGAAGGCCTCCCGCAATTGGGCGGCATCCTGGACGTCGGCCTTGACCCGCCCCACCAGCGGATGCTCGGGGCCGCTGCCGGAACGGGTGAGGATCCTGACGGTTTTCCCCTGGTTGGCGAGCTGTTCTGCGACCGTCCAGCCCACAGGCCCCGCGCCCGTTACTACGTATACATCGTTCATGGCTTCCCCTTTAGGATTCGTTATTGAGAGCACCGCTCTCCCAGTAGCGTGCACCTCCTGCCGGCAGCTGTCAAGAGCGGTGCTCTCAATTGTTGACACTGCTCTGCTTTATGCGATGCTGGACCAATGAATGACCCTGCCGCGGACGCGGAAACCACCCTTCGGACGCCGCGGGAGCGTGCCCGGGCCCAGACCATTGCTGACATCGTCAGGCTGGGCAGGGAGCACCTGGCAACGCACGGCGCGGCCGCCCTTTCCCTCCGCGCGGTGGCAAGGGATCTGGGCGTGGTCTCCTCCGCCGTCTACCGCTACGTGGCCAACCGCGACGAACTCCTTACGCTGCTTCTGGTGGACGCATACAGCGAGCTCGGCGACGCCGTGGATGCCGCGGTGAACGCGTTGCCGGAGCGCGACTTCGATGGCAGGTTCAAGGCGCTCGGCCGGGCTGTCAGGACATGGGCACTACGGGAGCCGGCGCGCTACGGGCTCCTTTTTGGCAGTCCGGTGCCGGGCTACCAGGCCCCCGCTGGCCAGACCACAACCCCGGGAACGCGCGTGATCTACCGCCTGATCGGCATTCTCGACGGCGCCTACCGGGCAGGTGCGCTGACCGCGACGGCGCGCACCGCCGTCGTATCTTCGGCCCTGTCCGCCGACCTGGAGGCGATCCGCCGCGAACTCGGGCTGGCCATGCCGGACGAACTCCAGGCGAACGGCGCCCTCGTGTGGACGTCGCTCTTCGGGGCCGTGAGTTTCGAGGTTTTTGGCCAATACGGCGCGGACACGTTCCGTGCCCGGGACGAACTCTTTGACCACCACCTCGCCGTACTCGCGGGGATGGCGGGGCTCGGCGCCTGACAGGTATCGCAGTACGCCCTGGCGTCTGCGGCCACCCCTGTTTCACGCCGCCTGGGCTGAGTAGACTCCAAATGCGCCCGGATGGACGCGGAACTCAAAGGAGAGATCACGTCATGAGTGAAAACACCGCACCTGAAGAAGAACGCCGCAAAGGCAGCACCGAACCCGGCATGGAGGGCGAAGGTGGGCAGTATGAGGAAGCCGACTTCGGCGAGGCCGGCGTCGTGGGCGGCACGGGAAACCAGCCCGAGGAGGGCGAGTACGCGGAAGGTGACTACGGCGAGGCCGGCGTCGTGGGCGGCACGGGGAGCCGGCCCGAGGAGGGCGAGTACGCGGAAGGTGACTACGGCGAGGCCGGCGTCGGCGGCTCGGGGGACCAGCCCACGGAGGGTGAGTACCCGGGAGGCGATTACGGCGATGCCGGCTCTGTTGACAGCGCGCGCGAGGTGGAAGTGGACGAGGACAAGAACTCGTAGCGGTCGTTCACGCACAGCGAACTACTGCCAGGGAAGCGGATTTCCCGCCTGAAACCCCCGGAATTCCAGGGGTTCGGCTGCGGGTGCCGCGACCCAAAAATCCAAAGTTGAGCGTACTCTGCTCAACTTTGGATTGACATCGGTTGCGCCCCGGGTAAAGTTGAGTGCAGAACGCTCAACACGAGCGCCAGCAAGTTTCCAAGGAAAGAAGGAAGCAACACATGTCACGTGCAGTAGGTATCGACCTCGGAACCACCAACTCCGTCGTCTCCGTTCTCGAAGGTGGCGAGCCCACCGTTATTGCCAACGCCGAGGGCGGCCGCACCACGCCGTCCGTCGTTGCATTCTCCAAGTCCGGCGAAGTCCTGGTTGGGGAGATCGCCAAGCGCCAGGCCGTCAACAACATCGATCGCACCATCGCCTCCGTCAAGCGCCATATGGGCACCGACTGGGGCGTCGGCATTGACGACAAGAAGTACACCCCGCAGGAAATCTCCGCCCGTATCCTGATGAAGCTGAAGAACGACGCTGAGTCCTACCTGGGCGAAAAGGTCACCGACGCTGTTATCACCGTCCCGGCCTACTTCAACGACGCCGAGCGCCAGGCCACCAAGGAAGCCGGCGAAATCGCGGGACTCAAGGTCCTCCGCATTGTCAACGAGCCCACCGCGGCTGCACTGGCATACGGCCTGGACAAGGGCAAGGAAGACGAACTCATCCTGGTCTTCGACCTCGGCGGCGGAACGTTCGACGTCTCCCTGCTTGAGGTTGGCAAGGACGAAGACAACTTCTCCACCATCCAGGTCCGCTCCACCGCGGGCGAAAACCACCTCGGCGGCGATGACTGGGACCAGCGCGTTGTGGATTACCTGCTGACTCAGCTCAAGGTCAAGGGCATCGACCTGTCCAAGGACAAGATCGCCCTGCAGCGCCTCCGTGAAGCTGCCGAGCAGGCCAAGAAGGAACTCTCTTCTTCCAGCAGCACCAACGTTTCGCTCCAGTACCTCTCCGTCACCCCTGACGGCCCGGTCCACCTGGACGAGCAGCTGACCCGCGCCAAGTTCCAGGACCTCACCAAGGACCTGCTCGAGCGCACCAAGAAGCCGTTCCACGACGTCATCAAGGAAGCAGGCATCAAGCTCTCCGAGATCGACCACATCGTCCTCGTTGGCGGATCCACCCGTATGCCCGCTGTCTACGACCTGGTCAAGGAACTGGCCGGCGGCAAGGAGCCGAACAAGGGCGTCAACCCGGATGAAGTTGTGGCCGTCGGCGCAGCACTCCAGGCCGGCGTTCTGAAGGGCGAGCGCAAGGACGTCCTGCTGATCGACGTCACCCCGCTGTCCCTCGGCATCGAGACCAAGGGCGGCGTCATGACGCACCTGATCGAGCGCAACACGGCCATCCCGACGAAACGGTCCGAGACCTTCACCACCGCGGACGACAACCAGCCGTCCGTGGCCATCCAGGTCTTCCAGGGCGAGCGCGAGTTCACCCGCGACAACAAGCCGCTGGGCACGTTCGAGCTGACCGGCATCGCGCCGGCGCCGCGCGGCGTCCCGCAGGTCGAAGTCACTTTCGATATTGACGCCAACGGCATCGTGCACGTTTCGGCGAAGGACAAGGGCACCGGCAAGGAACAGTCCATGACCATCACCGGCGGTACCGCACTCTCCAAGGAGGACATTGACCGCATGGTCCGTGACGCCGAGGAGCACGCAGCCGAGGACAAGGCCCGCCGCGAGGCAACGGACACCCGGAACACGGCCGAGCAGCTTGCTTACTCCGTGGACAAGCTGATTGCCGACAACGCCGACAAGCTGCCCGAAGAGGTCAAGACCGAGGTCCAGGCCGACGTCGACGCGCTCAAGAAGGCCCTCGAGGGCACCGATGACGCAGCCGTGAAAACCGCGTTCGAGAAGCTCCAGGCTTCCCAGTCGAAGCTCGGCGAGGCCATCTACGCCCAGGCCGGTTCGCCGGACGGTGCCACCGGTGCCGCAGGTGCCGAAGGCGCCGCTGGTGGCGCCTCCGCCGGTGACAAGGCTGCTGACGAGGACATCGTCGACGCCGAGATCATCGACGAAGACGAAGCGAAGAAGTAGCCATGCCGCACCACGGTAACGAGGAAGAGCACAACTCATCCGCGAACCCGGAGCCGGTCATCCGGGACAACCGCAAGGTTGATCCGGTGACAGGGAAGGCCCGGCACCCGGAGGGCGAGCAGCCCGCTGACGCGCCGGTGGGCGAGTCTCCGGTGGGCGAACCCCTAGTGGGCGAGCCTGTTGACAGCGACGGCGATGCACTCGCCCAGGCCGAGGAAATCCTGAACGGCATCGAGGTGCCGGCCGAGGAATCGGTGGCACAGGGTGCAGGACACGCTGAAGCTGCCGAGCTGAAGAACGATCTCCTCCGCCTCCAGGCTGAATACGTCAACTACCGCAAGCGCGTTGAGCGCGACCGGGCCGTGGCAGGGGAGATGGCCGTTATCGGCGTCCTGAACTCCCTGCTGCCGGTACTGGACGACGTCGACGCTGCCCGCCAGCACGGTGACCTGACCGACGGCCCGTTCGCCGCGATCGCCACCAAGCTGGAGAACGCGCTGAAGACGTACGGCCTGGTCCGCATTGATGAGACCGGAGTGGAGTTCGATCCCACGATCCACGAGGCCCTCATCCAGCAGCCGGGCGAGGACATCGAGGTTGACACCGTCAGCCAGGTCCTCCGCTCCGGCTACCGGTCAGGCGAACGCGTCCTCCGCGCAGCACAGGTCATCGTCGCAGTTCCTGCGTAGCATTTACCCCATCGAGATGGCAGTTCGCGGCAGTGATTCGCAAGAACATTGCCGCGAACTGCCATCTCGGCACAGAGATTTGAAAGGAAACGCCATTGGCTAGCCAGGATTGGGTGGACAAGGACTTTTACGCGATCCTTGGTATCGCCAAGGACGCTTCCGACGCCGACATCAAGAAGGCCTACCGGAAACTTGCCCGCCAGCACCACCCGGACACCAACTCGGGGGACGCTGCGTCGGAGAAGAAGTTCAAGGACATCTCCGAGGCCTATTCAGTGCTGTCTGATCCGGACGAGCGCCAGCAGTATGACGCCATCCGGGCCATGGGCGGCGGCGCGCGCTTTGCCCCCGGTGGGGCCGGTGCCGGCAACGGCGGCTTCGAGGACATGTTCGGCGGGCTGTTCACCGGCGGCGCGGGGCGTCAGCCCGGCGGGTTCAACACCTCAGGCGGCATCCCGCCCGAGTTCGCTGACCTTTTTGGCGGCGGCGGCGGCTTCGGCGGCCAGACCGGCTTCCAGCGCCCGCCGCAGAAGGGCGCCGACCGTACGGCGACCACCAGCATTTCCTTCTCCGGGTCCATCCGCGGCACCACCATCGGCCTGCGCGAACCCAGCGGTGACGTCATTGACGTCCGCGTTCCCGCCGGCATCAAGGACGGCCAGAAAGTGCGCGTCCGCGGCAAGGGCCAGCCAGGACCCGCCGGCAACGGCGACCTCATGGTGGCCGTGTCCGTCAAGCCCCACGAGTTTTACACGCGCGACGGCGACAACCTCCGCATCCATGTCCCGGTCACCTTCCCGGAAGCTGCCTTGGGCGCCGACATCCAGGTCCCCACCATCGACGGCGAGACCGTCAAGGTCCGCGTTCCGGCCGGCACGCCTTCGGGGCGTACGCTCCGGGTCAAAGGCCACGGCGTGAAGACCTCCAAGGTCACCGGCGATCTCCTGGTGACCATCGACGTCGCGGTGCCGAAGAACCTGAACAAGGAAGCCGAAGCAGCCGTGAAGGCCTTTGCCGAAGCCACCGCCGACGCCGATGTCCGTGAAGGCCTGGCCGCCAAGGCCCGGCTCTAAGCAACGGAGCAGACCGTGGACATCAGCGCTGACCAGCCGATCTTCGTGATCTCCGTCGCGGCTGAACTGGCGGATATGCACCCGCAGACGCTCCGGCAGTATGACCGGCTGGGCATTGTGTCGCCCAGCCGGGCGCCAGGGAAGTCTCGCCGCTACTCGCAGCGGGACATCAACATGCTGCGCGAAGTCCAGCGGCTGTCCCACGAGGGCGTCTCGCTCGAAGGCATTAAACGGATCCTTGAGCTCGAGAACCAGGTGGCCGCCTTGCAGCGCAGGGTGAGCGAGCTGACCGAGGAACTGGGCCGCCGTCGTGATCCCCTCGATTCGCGGATCTTCGCAGCCGGTGCCGCCGGCGACGTGGTGAGCCTGGCCCGCGGCCAGCGCCCCCGCGCGCGGTCCCAGGCCGTCGTGGTCTGGCGGCCCAGGGCACTGGGCGAATAAACGCCGGGGAAGCCCAACCGGCGCCTGGACAGCCTTCCCGCTTCTTGGGATCTGCGTATAGCCACAGGTCAGGGCCGGTTATCCGTGCCCGGGCCGGATTATGTCCGGCTATCGGGCCAAAGTTACGCCGCGGCAGGTTACCCGCAGGTTAACTCTCCCAGGCCCGCTCTCCCGCGGTTTTCTCGCGCGCAGCTGTCGTGCGCCTCAACTCCCGGCCGGGACGGGGAGCCGCCCCGAAACGGTCTCGAAACCAACCGGGCAGGCGCCGAAACAATTCGCTCCTACGTTCATCGCAAGGGGTCACTTCTGACGGACCTCGGAGGCGAGTCGCTGCCCAGCGCAGCGGCGGAGTGAGAAGCAGGTACACATGAGGGTTTCGGTCACCAAACGCGCTTTCCTTCCCCTGGCGGCTGCCGCCATGGCCACGGTCCTGGCAGGCTGCGGCAGCCAGATAGCAGACCCTGCGTCCGCCGGCTCCACCGCGAGCAGCGGTACTTCTTGTGTAAACACCTCAGGCAGCAGCGTCAAGGTGGGGTTCATCAACTCACTCTCAGGCACTATGGCCATCAGTGAGAGCACCGTCTTCGACTCCCTGACCCTGGCCGCCGAGGAGATCAATGCTTCCGGCGGTGTCCTGGGCAAACAGCTTGAGGTCATAAGTGAGGACGGCGCCAGCGAGCCGACCAAGTTCGCGGAGCGTGCCGGGAAACTGATCCAGCAGGACTGCACCGCTGCGGTGTTCGGCGGCTGGACCTCGTCAAGCCGCAAGGCCATGCTCCCGGTCTTTGAGGCCAACGACGCGCTGCTGTTCTATCCGGTGCAGTACGAGGGTCTGGAGTCCTCCAAAAACATCTTCTACACCGGGGCAACCACCAACCAGCAGATCATTCCAGCCCTGGACTACCTGGCAGAGCAGGGAACTAAGTCCCTTTTCCTGGTTGGCAGTGACTACGTCTTCCCACGGACAGCCAACAAAATCATCCAGGCCTACGCCGCAGCCAAGGGCATCGAAGTCCTCGGCGAAGAGTACGCCCCGCTCGGCTCCACGGAATTTTCCACCATCGTCAACAAAGTCCGTGACTCCAAGGCCGATGCGGTCTTCAACACCCTCAATGGCGACAGCAACGTGGCCTTCTTCCGCCAGTACAAGAGCGTCGGCCTGACGGCGGACAGCATGCCCGTGGTCTCCGTGTCCATCGCCGAGGAGGAAGTCCCCGGCGTCGGCCTGGACAACGTGGAAGGCCAGCTGACTGCGTGGGACTACTACCAGACCCTGGATACCCCGGCCAACATGAAGTTCGTCGCAGCGTTCAAAGCGAAGTTCGGCGCCGAGCGGGTAACCAGCGACCCCATGGAAGCTGCCTACACCTCGCTCTACCTCTGGAAAGCCATGGTGGAGAAGGCCGGATCATTCGAGGTGGACAAGGTGCAGGCCGCCGCGGACGGAGTGACCTTCGAGGCGCCTGAAGGCCTGGTCACGGTCAACGGGGAGAACAACCACATCACCAAGACCCCCCGCATCGGCAAGATCAACGCGGAGGGCCTGATCGACACGGTGTGGTCATCGCCCGCGGCGGTTGAACCGGATCCGTTCCTGGCCACCTACGCCTGGGCCAAGAACCTGGCCAAGTAACGGACCCCGGAAACATCGAATGAAAGGCCTGCTGGAATGGAACTCCTGATAGGGCAGATGTTCGCCGGACTCAGCCTCGGCTCCGTGCTGCTCCTGGCGGCACTGGGACTGTCGCTGACCTTCGGCCAGATGGGGGTCATCAACATGGCCCACGGTGAGTTCATGATGGCCGGGGCCTACACGGCCTTCGTGGTCCAGCAGGCCATCTCCGACGCCGGCGTATCGCTGCTGGTGTCCATTCCCGCGGGCTTCCTGGTGGGAGGTGTCCTGGGGCTGGTGCTCGAAGCGGTGCTGTTGCGCCGCATGTACCACCGGCCCCTGGACACGCTCCTAGTCACTTTTGGGGTGGCGCTCATCCTGCAGCAGGCCGCACGTGACATTTTCGGCGCACCCAGCGTTGATGTCCGTGCACCGGCATGGCTCCAGGGGAACATCGAGTTGCTGGGCGCTCCCATCCCGCTGACCCGGCTCTTCATCCTGGGGCTCTCTCTGCTGTGCCTCGCCGGCCTGGTCCTCCTCCTGAAGGCCACGCCGCTCGGGCGCCGTATCCGGGCCGTTGTGCTGAACCGGGACCTCGCGGAAACGAGCGGGGTATCAACCCGGCGCAGCGACCAGCTGACGTTTTTCATCGGCTCGGGCCTGGCAGGCATCGCCGGCGTCGCGGTCACCCTCATTGGGTCAACAAGCCCGTACCTCGGCACCAACTACATAGTCGATGCCTTCCTGGTGGTGGTGGCCGGTGGCATCGGCCAGATCAAGGGGGCCGTCATCGCCGCGTTTGCCCTGGGCGTGCTTCAGTCCGTGTTCGAGTACTCGACGACGGCCAGCATCGGCAAGGTCCTGATCCTGATAGTCATCGTGGTGTTCCTCCAGCTTCGGCCGCAGGGCATCTTCAGCCTCAAAACGAGGAGCCTGGCATGAGAACACTGTTGCGTGGGCGGTGGGCAACCGCGGCCGGATTCACCCTTGGCGCGGTCCTGCTCCTGGGCGTTGCACCCGCGGTGCTTCCGGCGTTCAACCTGGGCCTGCTGGGGAAGTTCCTCTGCTTCGCGATCGTGGCAGTCGGCATCGGCCTGGCGTGGGGACGCGGCGGCATGCTGACCCTGGGCCAGGGGGTGTTCTTCGGGCTTGGCGCCTACATCATGGCCATGCACATGAAGCTGGCCGACGCGTCGCTCTTCGGCGGCTCCGGAGTGCCGGACTTTATGTCCCTTTACGGCAGCGGTGAGGTGCCCGGCTGGTGGGAACCGTTCCGCAGCCCCGCGGTGACCATCCTGGCCGTGGTCCTGGTTCCGGGGCTCGTGGCACTCGTCCTCGGTTTGGCCATCTTCAAGCGCCGCGTCAAAGGCGCCTATTTCGCGATTCTCAGCCAGGCTCTCGCGGCTGCGTTCGCCGTGTTCCTGATCGGCCAGCAGGCCACAACCGGCGGTTCCAATGGACTCAACGGCTTCCGGTCCTTCTTCGGTTTTGACCTGAAGGACCCGAACAACAAGCTCATGCTGTACATGATCGCGGCGGTGGTCCTGCTGCTGTCACTCGCCATTGCCCGGCAGCTCATGCACAGCCGGTTCGGCGAGCTGCTGGTGGCGGTCCGGGACCAGGAGGAGCGCGTCCGCTTCCTGGGCTACGATCCGGCGACCGTCAAAACCGTCATCTACGTGGCGGCCGCTGTCTTGGCCGGCGTTGCCGGGGCGCTGTTCGTTCCGCTCGTTGGGATCATTTCCCCGGCAGACGTGGGCGTGATCCCATCCATCGCGTTCCTCATCGGCGTCGCAATCGGCGGCCGCGCGACCCTCCTCGGGCCAGTCCTCGGCGCGGTCTCCGTAGCCGCAGCCCAGTCCAGCCTGTCTTCCACTTTCCCGTCCTTCTGGGTGTACTTCCAGGGCCTGCTGTTTGTCCTGGTTATCGGGTTTATGCCTGGCGGGCTTGCCTCATTGCCGGCGCTGGTGGCCAGGCGGCGCCAAACCCCGCGCGCAGCGTCAGCGCCTGGTTCCAAAGCGCCCAGTCCCGCGCCGCCAGATCCCGCAGCGCCCAGTCCCAAAGCTCCAGATCCCGACGTTGAAGAGAGAGCCACCAAGCCTGAGGAGGTCAGCAGATGAGCACGCCCACGCTGCTCCCGGACGGGGAGCCACAGGCCGGGGGGCTGCGCCGCGGCCGGCCCAAATACCTTGAAGTCCGCAACCTCTCGGTCTCCTTTGACGGATTCCTGGCTGTGGACAATGTCAACCTTGATGTGATCCAGGGCGACCTGCGGTTCCTTATCGGCCCCAACGGCGCCGGCAAAACGACAGTAATCGATGCCATCACCGGCCTGGTTCCGGCCACTGGATCTGTGAACCACACGGGCACAGAGATGCTCGGCCGCAAAGTGCACCAGATCGCCCGGCTGGGCGTCGGGCGCACTTTCCAGACCGCAAGCGTGTTTGAGAACCTGTCCGTGCTCCAAAACCTCGACATCGCTGCGGGCTCCGGCCGGAGGCCGCTCCAGATGCTCCGCCGCCGGAAGGCCGTGGACCCCGCCGTCGAAGAAGCACTGGACATCATCGGCCTGGCAGGCAAAGCGGACAAAAAGGCCGGCATCCTCGCCCACGGACAGAAGCAGTGGCTGGAAATCGGCATGCTGCTGGTGCAGAACTCGGACGTCCTGCTCCTGGACGAGCCCATCGCGGGGATGAGCCAGGATGAACGCGGGGAAACCGGCGAACTGCTGCGCCGCATCGCAGCCAACCGCATCACCCTGGTCATTGAGCACGATATGGACTTCGTTCGGGAGTTCGCCACGTCAGTCTCTGTCCTCGCCGCTGGCAAGGTCCTCAGCGAGGGAAGCGTAGCGCAGGTGCAGGCAGACAAGAAGGTGCAGGACGTCTACCTGGGTACCTCGGGAACGGACGGCCGCTGATGCTGGAAATCGAAGATCTGCAGACCGGCTACGGCCGAACGCAAGTGATCTCCGGGGTGAGCGTGACCGTCCCGGATGGAGCCGTTGTCTCCGTCCTGGGGCACAACGGCGCCGGCAAAACAACGCTGCTACGCGCCGTCGTCGGCCTGCTCAAACCCATGGCGGGACGCATTATCCTGGACGGGGAGGACATCTCGGCCCTCCGCCCGCACCAGCGCGTGGCGCGTGGCATGGCCTATGTACCGCAGGGCCAGCAGTCATTCGGGCAGCTGTCTGTCATGGAGAATCTGCAGGTCGTCGCGGACGGGCGCAGGAACGGCACTGAACGCGTGGCGGAGGCCCTCGACATGTTTCCCGCGCTCCGGCCGCTGCTGGCACGGCGGGCCGGGCTGCTGTCGGGCGGTCAGCGGCAGCAACTTTCCATTGCCCGGGCGTTGATCACCGACACGCGCCTGCTGATCCTGGACGAACCAACCGAGGGCATCCAGCCCAACGTTGTGGCCGAGATCGAAGCGACCATCGTCAAGCTGTCCCAGCGCAACGGCATGAGTATCCTCCTGGTGGAGCAGCACATCGGTTTTGCCCTCCATGCTGCGGACAGCTACTACGTCCTTTCGGCCGGAAGGGTCTCGTCCTCAGGAGCCGGCGGCGCCGGATCGGCGGCCAATGTGCGGCAGGCAATGCTCATCTGAGGCAAGAACAACGCTTGTCCGACGCCGGAAAAGCGAGTACTCACTACTCGTGACCGGACCGCCCCCAGTGGCTTGAATGGAACTTCAGCTGGGTCTCACAGCGCAGGGTTCGAGCCTCTGGGGGTTTCTCGTGTTTGGTTCATCAGTCGTTATGTTCGCAGGGTCCAGTGTTGGGCTGATCCTGCTTGCCGCCGGTCAGGCCGTCGTGGTGGTGTGCATGTGCTTTGACATGGTGCGGGCGCTGTCCGTGCCGAGGTCGCACCGGCGCTACGTGGCCAGCACGGTCTTCCGGACGCTGGCCGTTCCGTCCATCATCGCCGCCGGCATGAGCGTGCTGATCGACGCGCTGGCCTGGTCCTGGATGGACGTTGGCATGTCGATGTTCGTGATGGTGGCAATCATCTTCCGCCTGCACCACGACAAGGACGAAGACAACTGGTGGAAGGGCAAGGGCAAAAAACTCGCCCGCTGGGCCCGCCGCCAGTTCAGCCCGGGAACGTCGGTAGCGCCGGCGATGGGGTAGGACTCCGGCGACCCGGGCACACGGCCTAAGGGGCCGGTTGTGGCCTGCATCACGGCCGCGTAGAATTCCACTTCAGGGCATGATTCATATATGGAACGCTGAGTTCTATTATAGAACTCGAAAGTGCCAGCCACACAACGAAGTGAGGAAAGCCCGTGCAGTTCCACCACCACGGTTATGTATCCGGTGACCCGCGGGTCCAGCCAGCATCCGGCGTCGGTCTGGACCGGCATGCCGAGCTTCCCGACGAAGTGGACGTGCTCATCGTGGGCACCGGTCCTGCGGGCATGCTCACCGCGGCCCAGCTCTCGCGGTTCCCCGGCGTCACCACACGCATCGTGGAGCGCCGCCCCGGGCGGCTCGTCATCGGCCAGGCGGACGGCATCCAGGCCCGCAGCGTCGAAACTTTTCAGGCCTTCGGGTTCTCGGAGCGCATCATCGCCGAGGCGTACCGCATCACCGAAATGGCGTTCTGGAAGCCGGACCCCGCCGACCATTCCCGGATCGCCCGCGCCGCCCGCACGCCGGACGACCCCACGGGCATCAGCGAGTTCCCGCACCTGATCGTCAACCAGGCCCGCGTGCTGGACTACTTCGCCGAGTACATGGCCAACGCGCCAGCGCGGATGTCGCCCGACTACGGCTATGAGTTCCGCAGCCTCGATATCGGCGACGGCGACTACCCAGTCGCCGTGAGGCTCGTCCACACTTCAGGACCTGACGAGGGCAAGACCCGCGTTGTCCGGGCCAAGTACGTCGTCGGTGCGGACGGCGCACGCAGCAAGGTGCGCGAATCGATCGGCTGCACCATGGCCGGCGACCAGGCCCATCACGCGTGGGGAGTCATGGACGTTCTCGCCGTCACCGACTTCCCCGACATCCGCACAAAATGCGCCATTCAGTCCGGTGCGGGCGGCAGCATCCTGCTGATTCCGCGCGAAGGCGGGCACCTCTTCCGCATGTACGTTGACCTCGGCGAGGTCGCGCCAGAGGACCACGGGGCCGTGCGAAGCACCACCATCGAGCAGATCATCAGCCACGCAAACACCATCCTGCACCCCTACACCCTGGACGTCCGCAACGTCGCCTGGCACAGCGTGTATGAGGTTGCCCACCGCCTCACGGACAGGTTCGACGACGTACTTCCGGACCAGCGCGGGACGCGCACACCCCGCGTGTTCATCACCGGCGATGCCTGCCACACGCACAGCGCCAAGGCCGGCCAGGGCATGAACGTCTCGCTGCAGGACGGCTTCAACCTCGGCTGGAAGCTCGGGCACGTGCTCGAGGGCCGCAGCCCGGCAAGCCTGCTGGCGACGTACTCGGCCGAGCGCCAGGTGGTGGCGAAGAACCTGATCGACTTCGACAAAGAGTGGTCCACCATGATGGCGAAGAAGCCGGAGGAGTTTGCGAACCCCTCCGAGCTTGAGGACTTCTACGTCAGCACCGCCGAGTTCCCGGCGGGCTTTATGACCCAGTACACGCCGTCCATGATTACCGCAGAACCGGTGCACCAGCACCTGGCAGCCGGCTTCCCCATCGGGAAGCGGTTCAAGTCCGCGCCCGTGGTCCGCGTCTGCGACGGTAACCCGATGCACCTCGGCCACCACGCCACGGCGGACGGCCGGTGGCGCATCTACGTTTTCGCCGACGCGGCAGCACCCGAGACGGCGTCGCCGCCCATAGAACATCCGACGCCGGGACAGACGCCGGGACAACAGGATGCCGGACAGACGACGGCGGGACAGTACGCGCCGCCGTCGTCCGTCTCCGGCTTCGCCGAGTGGATCGCGAACTCGCCGGAATCACCGCTGGCCGCTACGCCGTCGGGCGCTGACCGGGACACGTGGTTCGATGTGAAGGTCATCTACCAGCAGGACCACACAAACGTTGATATCGGTGCGGTTCCGGCGGCGTTCAAGCCGTCAGTGGGGCCGTTCCAGCTGACGGACTACGAGAAGGTCTACGCCACCGATCCCGCCGCTGACATCTTCGAGCTCCGCGGCCTGGACCGCGGCGGCGTGGTGGTGGTGGTGCGGCCGGACCAGTACGTGGCCGATGTCCTGCCCGTGGGCGCGACGGCGGAACTCGCCGCGTTTTTCGCTCCCCTCCTACTGCTCCATGAGACGCGGGAGCTGCCCACGGAGGCCTGACCGGCGGGGCTTCGGTCGCCGGCCTGATTTGCTGACCCCGGGGATCAGGCAGTGACTGTCTGCGCGGTCCGGAACTCGGCAGCGGGATAGACGCCCAGGATGCGGACTTCCGTGGTGAAGAAATCCAGCTCCTCAAGGGCCAGGCGCAACGGCAGGTCCTCGGGGTGGCCTTCGACGTCCACCATGAACATCGTGGCGGCGAATTCGTCGCCCACCATGTAGCTCTCCAGCCGGGTCATGTTCACGCCGTTCGTGGCGAACCCGCCCAGCGCCTTGAACAGCGCCGACGGGACGTTCCTGACGCGGAACACAAAGCTGGTCACCGCCGGCCCGGGCAGCTCTTCGCGGGTGGGCAGTTCCTTTTCCCGCGCCAGGACCACAAAACGGGTGGTGTTGGACGGGTCGTCCTCGACCCGCGACGCCAGCACCTCAAGGCCGTAGATCTCGGCCGCAAGCGGGGGAGCGAGGGACAGTTTGGTGGGGTCGTTCCACTCGCGGACCTCCCGGGCGGAGCCGGCGGTATCCCCGGCAATGACTGGACGCAGTCCGGCCTCCCGGATCAGGCGGCGGCACTGGCCCAGGGCGTGGATGTGGCTGTGGACCTCGGTGGCCGCCTCGATGGTGCTGCCCGGAATGCCCAGCAGGTCAAAGTGGATGGGCAGGAAGAACTCGCCCACGATCTGCAGGTGCGACTGGGGAAGCAGGATGTGGATGTCCGCCACCCTGCCGGCGATCGAGTTCTCAATCGGAATCATCGCCAGCTCCGCCTCGCCGCTGGAGACCAGCTCGAAGGCGTCCTCGAAGCTGGCGCAGGGAACACTGTCCAGCTGGGGGAACATCTGCATGCACGCGATATTGGAGTTGGCGCCGGGCTCACCCTGGTACGCAATCTTCTGGGCCATGGTCCGTATGGTTTCACGTCAGGTGCCTGCCCACCCAACTGAGTCAGCCTCACAGTCGTTTTGAGGGTCCAAAACGACTGATAGCGCTGCTCAGTTGGGGAATCATAGGCGGGATGACACCGAGCCAGAGGCATTGGTGCGACGCAGCAGTCTTGGCTTAGCCCGCGCCCAGCCGCATGGATACCTGGTACCGGTCGGAGCGGTACGTTGAGACGGCGTATTCGATGGGCGTGCCAGGATCCTCCTCGCCGGTGAACGAACGGCGCCGGAAGAGCAGGACGGGTGCCCCCGGTTCGATGTCCAGCAGCGCGGCGGTCTCGTCAGGGGCGGCGGCGGCCTCGACGGTCTGTTCCGCATGCTGCACCGGGTGCCCCGCGGCGCCGAGGGCCCGGTAAAGGGACCCCGTCAGGTCTTCCGAGAGCAGCCCGGGGACCAGTGCGGGCGGCAGCCACGATTCGTCCACACTGACGGGAGCGCCGTTCGCGAGCCGCAGCCTGCGGACGCGAAAGGCAGCTTCCCCGGGCGCCAGCCCGAGGTGATCGGCGGCCGCCGCCGGCGGCACTGCCGTGGAGGCGTTGATGACCCGTGTGCTGGGTTCGAATCCGGCTGCCCGCATGTCCTCGTTGAACGAGGCCAGGTGCAGGGTGGAACGCACCAGCCCGTGGGAGACGAACGTGCCCTTCCCCTTGATCCGCACCAGCGCGCCGTCCTGGACCAGGTCCGAAATGGCACGGCGCACTGTGATGCGGGAGACGCCGAACTGCTCCTCCAGCTGCCGCTCACCCAGCAGGGCGTCCCCGGGCCGCATTGTGGTGGCCACGAGATCCTGGAGTTGCCTGCGGACCCAGACGTGTTTTAGTTCCCCTGCCGTATCCATGTCTCCTATTTTCCGGGAATTTTGAACAGGTGGCCGCCTGCTTCCACACGGCCACCGGAGGCCGGAGGTTCGATGGCGTCCGCCGCGCTGTCCAGGATCACCACGGGACTGCACATGCTCAGGTCCTTTGAGCGGACCAGTGTGACGTCCACGGTGATCATGGGGTCGCCGGCGCGGACCTGGTCACCCTTCTGCGCGAGCACGGTGAAGCCCTCGCCCTTCAGGCCGACGGTGTCGATGCCGACGTGGACCAGCACGGCGGGCCCGGACGCGTGCTGGACGATGTAGGCGTGCGGCATGACCTTGATGACCCGGCCGTCCAGCGGTGCGACGGCGGTGAGGACGCCGGCGTCGTCGTCGGGAATTACGGCGGCGCCGCCACCTACAAGCCCCTTGGCGAACACGGGGTCCGGCACCTCGTTCAGGGGAATGAGCTGGCCCGGCAGGGGGGCAACAACGCTGATGAACTGGGCCGGCGCTTCCGTGCCCACGTCAGGCGTGCTCACCTCAGGACTGCTCACATCAGGTCCTGGATGTCTTCGGCGAGGCTTTCGGCCTCCGGCCCCACAACCACCTGGACCACCGTGCCGGACATCATGACGCCGTGGGCACCCGCGGCCTTGAGGGCGGCCTCGTCAACCCGTGAAGAGTCCACCACCTCGGTGCGAAGGCGGGTGATGCACCCTTCGATATCTTCGACGTTGTCGGCGCCGCCAAGGGCGGCGAGGATGATTTCTGCTTTGGACATGTCCACTCCTGAGTTCGTTTCGCGGTGAATGACGCCGGGTCCGGAAGCTTTTTTACGGCTTGAGGTTGACAACTGAGGTCGGCGCCCTTCACAGTGATGGTTGTCACTGGTTATAACCAGTTAGCTAGACTCTACTGAATCAAGCAACCCCGCACAAGCACCACCCTCTTCGAGACGAGGAACATTATGACCACGGAAAACCCATCAGCTTCCGCCGGGGCCGGCCCGCTGGCCGCCCCGGCACCGGGCAAGGGCAAGGGCAGCGGAAAAGCGCTGCAGAACATGCAGCGCTTCGGCCGCAGCCTTATGCTCCCCATCGCCGCCCTCCCCGCGGCGGCGCTGCTTTTGCGCCTGGGCCAAGACGACCTGCTGGGCAGTTTCGAATCCCTGACCACCGTCGCCCAGGTCATCGGCGCCGCCGGCGGTGCCCTGTTCGAGAACCTGCCGCTGCTCTTCGCCGTCGGCATCTCCTTCGGTTTCGCCAAAAAGGGTGACGGTTCCACGGCCCTCGCCGCCGTCGTCGGCTACCTGGTCCTGACCAACGTCTTCAAGGTCATGGCCCCGCTGGTGCTGGGAGCCGCCCCGGAGGGCGGCGAGGATCCCGTCATCAATTACGGCGTCCTGGCCGGCATTGTGATGGGCCTGACGACGGCGTTGTTGTGGCAGCGTTTCCACCGCACCACCCTGCCGGACTGGCTGGGCTTCTTCGCGGGCCGCCGCCTGGTGCCCATCCTGACGTCCTTCGCCGCGATCGTGATCGGCGTCGCCATGGCGCTGCTGTATCCGCTGTTCAACAACGGGCTGACTGCCGTGGGCAATACGGTTGCGGACAACACCGTGGTGGGCGGCGGAATCTACGGCGTCATCAACCGCCTGCTCCTCCCGCTGGGACTGCACCATATCCTGAACTCCATCCTCTGGTTCATTGTCGGTGACTACAACGGCGCCCACGGTGACCTGAACCGGTTCTTCGCCGGGGACCCCACCGCCGGCGCCTTCATGACCGGGTTCTTCCCCATCATGATGTTCGCCCTGCCCGCGGCCGCCCTGGCCATCTGGCACGAAGCCAAGCCGTCGCAGAAGAAGATTGTCGGCGGAATCATGCTCTCGACCGGCCTCACCGCCTTCATCACCGGGATAACCGAACCTCTGGAATTCTCGTTCATGTTCGTGGCCTGGCCGCTGTACGTCGTCCACGCCTTCCTGACCGGGACGTCCATGATGCTGGTCAACTTCCTCGGCATCCATCACGGGTTCGGATTCTCAGCAGGAGCGATCGACTACGTCCTGAACTTCGGCATTGCACAGAATCCGCTGTGGCTGATCCCCATCGGGCTGGGCTACGCCGCCGTGTACTACGTGGTGTTCCGCTTTGTGATCCGTCGCTGGAACCTGCGCACCATGGGCCGCGAAGATGAAAACGACGAGAACGGCTCAATGGCCAAAGCCGATGCCAGCTGAACGGCCGGTGACCCTGGACGCCGACACCAACGGCGGGGTGGGGCTGCGGGGCCGCCTCGTCACCGGACTCCCCGGTGCTGCGGTGATCGACGACGGCACCGTGGTGATGGCCGGAGGGAACATCGTGTGGTGCGGCCCGACGTCGGACCTGCCGGAAGGTTTCGACGCCGACCTCCGGCAAGTGCCGCTCATCCTGCCCGGACTCGTGGACGTGCACTGCCACGGTGCCGTGGGGCACACTTTCTCCGCGGATGCGGACGGCGCGCGCTTGGCTGCCGGCCACCATGCAGCGCAGGGCACGACGTCGGTACTCGCCTCGCTGGTCTCGGCGGCGTCGCAGGTACTGCTGGAACAGGTCGAGGCGCTGCGGGACCTGGTGCAGGATGGCACCCTGGCCGGCCTGCACCTGGAAGGGCCCTTCATCACCACAAGCATGTGCGGGGCCCAGGACCCGGCAGCCATCATCGACGGAGACCCGGCGCTCCTGCAGCAGTGGCTTGAGGCGGGACGAGGGGCCGTGCGGTCAATGACTCTTGCCCCCGAAACCCCGAACTTTGCCGAGCTGGTGCAGCTCTGCCGGGATCACGGCGTCGTGCCTTCCCTTGGCCACACCGCCGCTACGGCTTCCCGCACCCGGGAAGTCCTGGGCGGCGCAAATGGTGGGGTTGGCGGCCCGTGGTCGGCCACGCATCTGTTCAACCGGATGCCCCCGCTGGGCCACCGCACGCCCGGACCCATCGCGGTTCTGCTGCAAGCGGCCGAGGAGTCACCCGGGCAGATGGTGCTGGAACTGATTGCCGACGGCGTGCACCTGGACCCGGAGATCGTCCGGATGGTCTTCGGGCTGGTGGGACCCCGCTCCATTGCGCTCATTACGGATGCGATGGCAGCGGCGGGCATGTCCGACGGCCATTACACTCTCGGCAGCCTGGACGTGCTGGTCCAGGACCGCGTGGCGCGCCTGGCCGGTCCCGCCGACGCCGGTCCCAACGCCGGTCCCGGGGCGATCGCCGGCGCGACGAGCCACCTGCTGGAGAACGTACGCCGCTGCGTTGAGTGGAGCGTTCCCCTGGCCGATGCCGTCGTCGCGGCATCCTCCACTCCGGCGCGGCTGATGGGCCTGGATCGGCCTGGCCCCAACCGGGTGGGAGCCATTGCCCAGGGTTTCCGGGCGGACGTGCTGGTGACAACCGAAGAACTTGAACTCGTGCAGGCCTACCGCGCCGGCACACCACAAACACAGGGAAGGAATGACCGTGCAGATAGTTCTGTGTGAGTCCGCCGATCACGTAGGAGCCCGGGCGGCCGACATCATCGAGGCCAGGGTCCGCCAGGGTCCTGCCGTGCTGGGGCTGGCCACCGGCGGCTCCCCGCGATCCACCTACCAGGAGCTCATTCGGCGGCACCGCGAAGAGCAACTCAGCTTCAGCCAGGTCACCGGCTTCACGCTGGACGAATACGCGGGCCTGCCGCCGGAACACGGCCAGTCGTACTACTCCACCATCCGGCGGGAGTTCGTCGACCAGGTGGACCTGCCTCTGGAACGGCTCTTTACCCCGCAGGGAGACGCGTCGGACCTGGTGGCCGAAGCTGACCGTTATGACGCAGCCATCGCCGCCGGCGGGGGTGTGGACATTCAGATCCTGGGCATCGGCGCCAACGGCCACATAGGCTTCAACGAGCCGACGTCGTCACTGGCTTCCCGCACGAGGGTGAAGACCCTCGCCGGGGCCACTCGGGCTGACAACGCGCGGTTCTTTTCCGACGGCGATGTTCCGCGGCTGTGCCTGACGCAGGGTCTCGGGACCATCCGCGAAGCCAAACTGGCAGTGCTGGTGGCGATGGGCGAGAACAAGGCCGCCGCTGTCCAGGCCATGGTGGAAGGGCCGGTCAGCGCCCACTGCCCCGCGTCGGTGCTCCAGCTGCACCGGAGGGCCGTGGTCATCCTGGACCCGGGAGCCGCTTCCCAGCTGAGCCTGCTGGATTACTACCGGGAAGCCCAGGACTTCAACGACAGGCTGGGCCAGACACCCACAAGGCCCTGGCTTCAGCAGCCGGTCAGCCGTTGAGGGGTGTGTGACGCTCGTCGCATAAAATTCCGCAAAATGAAATTTTGCTATCATGACATGGAATAACTGCTGAACTAGAGGAGGCGGCGTGGACGCTCGGCTTGAGGCCATCCGGAATACGGTACTGGCGCGGAACCCAGGTGAAGCTGAATTCCACCAGGCGGTGACCGAGGTCTTTGAGAGCCTTGGCCCCGTCCACGACCGGCACCCCGAGTTGCTCGAAGCCGCCATCCTGGAGCGGCTCTGCGAGCCCGAACGCCAGATCATCTTCCGCGTCCCGTGGACCGACGACTCCGGCCGCGTGCAGATCAACCGTGGCTTCCGGGTCGAATTCAGCTCCGCCCTTGGTCCCTACAAGGGCGGCCTGCGCTTCCACCCCTCTGTCTACCTCGGCATTGTGAAGTTCCTGGGCTTCGAGCAGATCTTCAAGAACGCCCTCACCGGCATGCCCATCGGCGGCGGCAAGGGCGGCTCGGACTTCGACCCTCGCGGCCGCAGCGATGCCGAAGTGATGCGGTTCTGCCAGTCGTTCATGACCGAGCTCTACCGGCACATCGGCGAGTACACCGATGTGCCGGCCGGTGATATCGGCGTCGGCGGCCGTGAAATCGGTTACCTCTTCGGGCAGTACAAGCGCATCACCAACCGCTACGAATCCGGCGTCCTCACCGGGAAGGGCATGTCCTGGGGCGGCTCCCTGGTGCGGCCGGAAGCCACCGGCTTTGGCACCGTCATCTTCACCCAGGAGATGCTGAAAACCCGTGGATCCTCCTTCGACGGGCAGCGCGTGGTGGTGTCGGGTTCCGGCAACGTGGCCATCAACGCCATTGCCAAGGCGCAGACGCTCGGTGCCAGCGTGGTGGCCTGCTCCGACTCCTCCGGATACATCGTGGATGAGGCGGGAATCGACGTCGCGCTCCTCCGCGAGGTCAAGGAAGTTGAACGCGGACGCCTCAAGGATTATGCAGTGCGCCGCCCCGGCGTTTCCTATGTGGAAGCCGGATCGGTGTGGGATGTCGACGCAACAGTGGCGCTGCCCTGCGCCACGCAGAACGAGCTCGACGGCGATGCTGCCGCGCGGTTGGTCCGGAACGGCCTGGTCGCGGTCGGCGAAGGCGCCAACATGCCCTCCACCCGCGACGCTGTCTCGGTGTTCCAGGATGCCGGCGTGTTGTTCGGGCCGGGCAAGGCCGCGAACGCAGGTGGCGTGGCGACGTCGGCGCTCGAGATGCAGCAGAACGCCAGCCGCGATTCCTGGTCCTTCGAGCACACAGAACAGCGGCTCACCGAGATCATGGTGGGAATTCATCACCGCTGCGCTTCAACCGCGGACGAGTACGGCGACCCCGGCAACTACGTGCTGGGCGCCAACATCGGCGGCTTCGTCAAGGTGGCTGACGCCATGCTCGCGCAGGGGCTTATCTAGCGCACACCCCACACTGACGCTCATAGCGGCCACCGACCCAGGAAGGGTCGGTGGCCGCTTGCGTTGTTCCAGCGTCCGGCCACGGAGTTTACCCATCAGGTTCCTGGCCGTGTCCGCCAAGTAACCGGAATTCCCTGAATCCAAAGTTCGTTTGAGTGACCTGTGAAACTCGCGTGCCCGTGACTGAAACGTTGATTTAACCAGCCAGAAACCCATCGCGGAACTGCAGCCATACTGTTGGAATCAGACGGCAATAGCTGCCCTCCGATGAACGTGGTACTGACTCCGCGTCCCTCCTCCGGAGCGGCTCTGACGGGCAATTTCCGTTCTCTCTTCGCATCACGAAAGGGGTTTCCCATGGATTCGGGAAATGTCGCTTGGATTCTGGCCAGCTCAGCGCTGGTCTGCATGATGATCCCCGCCCTGGCCCTGTTTTATGGGGGTATGGTGGGGTCTCGTCGCATTCTCAACATGATGATGATGTGCTTTGGCGGCGCGAGCCTGGTGGCAGTACTCTGGGCGCTCTTCGGTTATTCCATGGCCTTCGGAAACTCCGTGGGCGGCCTCGGACTCATCGGGGACATCACGGAATTCCCGGGCATGGGACAGTTGCTTGCCGAAGACGAGGCAGCCTCCATTCCAGTGGTCCTGTTCGCCGCCTTCCAACTGTTCTTCGCCTGTGTCACTACGGCCCTGGTTGCGGGAGCGGCAGCCGGACGTATGAAGTTCGGCGCCTGGATGCTGTTTGCCGGAATCTGGGCAACCATCGTCTACTTCCCCATCGCACACTGGGTGTTCGCTTTCTCCTCTGCTGACGGCAGCGTCACGGGCGGCTGGATCGCGAGCGGCATCAAGGCAATCGACTTCGCCGGTGGAACCGCCGTGCACATGAACGCCGGCGCCGCGGCGCTTGCACTGGCACTCGTGCTCGGCAAGAGCTCCGGCTGGCCCAAGATGGAGCACACCAAGCCGCACAGCCGGCCGCTTGTGCTCGTGGGCGCGGGACTGCTCTGGGTGGGCTGGTTCGGCTTCAACGCAGGCTCCGCACTCTCGGCCGGGCAGTCCGCCTCCGTTGTATTCCTGAACACCGCGGTGGCAGCGTCGGCCGGCCTCCTCGCCTGGGCGCTGATTGAGCGCCTCCGCCACGGCGCAGCCACCAGCATGGGAGCGGCATCCGGCCTGATCTCGGCCCTGGTTGCCATTACGCCTGCTTGCGGCGCGGTCAGCCCGCTGGGTGCACTGGCCATCGGCGCCATCGCCGGTGCCGTCTGCTCCCTCGCTATCGAACTGAAGTTCCGCCTGGGCTACGACGATTCGCTCGACGTCGTGGGCGTTCACCTCGTGGGCGGCATCATCGGCACCTTGTTGATCGGCCTGTTTGCCACCGACGCTGCTCCGAACGCCGTCAACGGTCTGTTCTATGGCGGCGGCGTTGAATTGCTGGGTGTCCAGGCGCTGGCCACAGTGACGGTCCTGGCGTACTCGTTCGGCATCACGTGGATCCTGGCCAAGATCCTCGACCGCGTTGTCGGCCTGCGGATCAAGCCTGAGGACGAAATGCGCGGTATCGACATCGCCGCGCACTCGGAACTTGCCTACCTCACTGATGAAGACCCGGTGGAGCTCGGTTCGCCGCAGCGGGCCTGATAACCAGTGGGGGCTGAACTCAAATAGGTATGCCCGGGCGGCGCCCATTGGCGCCGCCCGGCGCGAGCCCGGCTAAGGGCCGAACATCGGACCGGTGTCAGCAGCCGCTGGCTTATAGTTCCGCAGTTCGGCCTTTTGTCGTGCCGGCCTCGATACCCTGTGCTCGTGCCCTGGCTTCGGATGCTTCGGCGTCAGATGTTTGTGCAGACGAGGTCGCCATTGTGAACTTCCAAGACGGCCGCCCGAATGTGGCTGAGGTGGTTCTTGGGGTCCGCTGTCATGCCGTCGATATCCTCGCCGTTCCAGTGCGGATGGGTGAAGTACACGATGAGCGCCCGTTCCTTACCGTCTGCCGTGGCCTCCAGCGGCACCACGTCCGCGTGCCGTCCTACTACTGGACCGCCGTCGGCCGTTTCAGGGGCTGTAAGGATGAGCCCGTCAGAATTCTCCTGCCGCGTCCAGCCGCCTGAGGCGTCCTCGGACCGGTAGATCGCCTGGCCACGCCATTCGTCCACGATCATCCAGAACTGCCCGTCGAGCTTGAAGACTTTGGGTCCTTCGTGCGGACGCCCGGCGATGGTCAGGCCTTCAAGAACCCACGACGACGGATCTGTCGGGGTCCTGCTTACCGCACTGTACGTGTCTGATCCCCGGGATTCATCCTTGTACCAGAGCCGATGCAGACCGTCTCCGCAAAGGCCACTGCCGCGTCGATGACCCGCGGAGACTTCAGGTCGATGGAACCGAGGAACTCCCACGTAACCAGGTCCGGGCTGGTCAATTGGACGATCGAGGCGTTGCCGGTCCAGTCAGTCCGCACTCCGCCGAGGACTGTGAGGTACATGATCCATTGATCGCCGATTCGGACGACGTCGGGCGCCCAGAGTGTGGCGGGCAGTTCAGTTCCTGGCGGGACCAGTCCGTCCAACGTGCCCTGATACTGCCAGTTGAGTCCGCCATCGGACGAGCGGGCCATCCCGATTGCCGTGCCGTGCACCCACTCGACACCCGTCAGGCCGGTTTCCGTCGCCCTGCGTTGGGTGTAGAAGAGTACCCATTCGCCGGTCAGGTGGTCCGATACCAGGATGGGGTCTGTGGGGCCGTCCCAGATGGGATCCCGGTAGGGAGTCTTGAAGGCGTCAGCGCCGAGCGGCGAGACGCTGGGTGCTGCAGGTTCACGGGATATACGGGAAGCGGTGGCTTCGGTGTGCACGGGAAACTCCAGGTGGCTGCGAAGTCGGAATTCCCTTCAGCATATGCGGGAAAGTGCTTTCCCGCAGCTGCTTCCCGGCTGCGTGACATGGCTCAGCCGGTGTTAGCGCAGGGGACTGGAGGTGCCGCACCGGCCCCAGGCTGTTGTGTCAGCCAGAGGAAGTCGGGTACGGATGGGTAAGGTGCCGGGTCTGGTTCTTGGAGGCAGCGCAGCCATTTCCGCTCCGGCCCTGGGTCTGCCGGTAGATGGCTTTCGGGCAGGGCAGGGCCAGGTTCCTTATGGGGAGGGAGTTGGTTCAGTATCTGGTTTGGCCAGATTGGTGGTTCCCAGTCGGGGTGTTCGCTGGCGTAGTGGCGGCCTGTGGGTGAAATCCAGCCGGGTGGTTCGGTGGAACTCGCCGTGGTGGGTTTCCAGGGTGTGGTGTGTTTGAGCCGGTGGTGCTTGGGGCAAGGCTGACCGAGATTACTGATCCCGGTGGTTCCGCCCTGGTGCCAGGCGAGGAGGTGGTCGGCTTCGTTGTCCAGGGACTGGTTGTTGCAGCCGGGGAAGGGGCACTTCCCATCCCGCAATCTGAGCCATTGGCGCATCGCTTTGGGGATCCGGTAGCTGTCACGGCCGATTTCCAGCGGCGCTCCGTCGCGGGGGTCCGTCAGGACGCGGTGGAACGAATCGGCGCCGTCGGCGACGAGGGCACGGGCCAAGGACGGCGGGATGGGCCCGTACCCATCGAGCATCGCGGGTTCATCAGTCAGGCCCATCAGCGCAAACACCGGCACAGTCACGAGGACCTGGGCCTTGGGTGACGGGATCAGATCGGCATGCCCGCCCAGAAGCCAAGCCGCGGCGCTGTCGGCGCGGAGTTGGGTGAGGGTCCTGGACTCGCTGGGTCCCTGCAGGGCGCGGGCGGCGGTGGTGGCGCGGTCCCAGATCCCGGAGGCCTGATCGGCCGGGAGGTAGGCGGAGAGCCAGGCCATGCCGTCCCGGTCCGGGGAGTACTCAAGCCGCCGGTCCGCCGCGCTGCGGGTGTGGCGTTTTTCGATGCTGTCCGGGTGGTGGCGTTCGCGCCAGGTCCGGGCCTTGTGACGGAACCGGGACGGGACCATCTCTCCGGCCGGGCCACCCCGTGCCGGGTTGGGTTCGTCCGGGTCCAGGAAATGCGCCTCCAACGCGTGCGCGGCAGCAGGATTCAGGTTTAGGGTTTCGTCCACCATGATCCGGGCGTGCTGCCACGAAATGGTCCCTGCTTCCAGGGCGGCGAGGGTCAATGGCAGAGCGGTGGTCAGGCGGTGTGCTTCGGCCAGCAGCGCGTCACTCGTGCGTTCACTGACGGTCAGGGCGCAGGCGACCTCGGCCACGATGCCCATGTCCTGGGCTGTCTGCTCCTGAGGGGAAGTGATGGGGCCCGCGACGGCCTGTGCGGCCTCGTCGTAACCGCTGGCGGCATGGACCTTCACGGCGGCGAACATGGCTTCCATCCCGACGGTTCCGGACAGGACGGTCAGGCAAAGCTCAGCCTGCCAGCGAGCCAGGTCCCCACACGTCGCGGACGGACCAGGTGCTGAAGGGCAATCAGCCGGACCAGCTGCAGCCGGGCTGGCGGCCGTCCCACGAAGCACACCGGCCATCTGCAAAGCAGAGGCCGCGATGGTCTCCAGAATCTCTGCCGATGCCGTGTTGTCCATACTTCCATCATGTCGAGGGGGTACGACATTTTAGGGTGACAGACTCCACACCCGGCATGACAGATCAGAACGCCCCGCGCTAGTAGCGTGTTCACCTCCGCCGCACTCCTGAAGGACATAACGATCAACCGCTCCGCCGCCACCAAAGCACTGACGCTGTTCACCACGCTGTTTCTCGCCAGCGCCCTCACCGGTTGCGACGCCGCAGCCCAGGCCGCAAACAAGGTGGCCGAAGCGGTCAGGGAAGCACCGCCGTCGGGCAACTCCGGCGAATCATCTGTGAGCCCAGCCGACGTGGCAACGGCCCTCGCCCAGCTGGAGACTATCCCGGTGAAGGGGCGCGCACCCAAGACCGGCTACACCCGCGAGGAATTCGGCCCCGCGTGGGCGGACGTCGACCGAAACGGCTGCGATACCCGAAACGACATCCTCGCCAGGGACCTCGACGGCGAGACGTTCAAGCCCGGCACGCAGAACTGCGTCGTTACGACCGGTACGCTGGCCGACAAATACACCGGCACGACCATCGACTTTGTCCGTGGCAACACCACCAGCTCCGCCGTCCAGATCGACCACCTGGTTGCCCTCAGCGACGCCTGGCAGAAGGGCGCCCAGCAGCTCAGCGCCGAACAGCGCAGGCAGTTGGCCAACGATCCCCTGAACCTCATGGCTGCCGACGGGCCCACCAACAGCGCCAAGGGCGACAAGGATGCGGCCACCTGGCTTCCGCCAAACAAGGCGTTCCGGTGCGAATACGTAGCCCGCCAGACCGCCGTGAAAGCCAACTACAGCCTGTGGGTCACCCAGGCCGAGCGGGACGCGATCGCAGGTATCCTAGCAGCCTGCAGTTAGGCTTTGACCGCGCTCAGTCCTTGAACAGGCCCGCGAGATCCTCGGCCGTGATCGAACCGCTGGACAGGGCGTCGCCTTCCATCACATCCGCGAACAGCTGCGACTTCCGGGCCTTCAGGGCCATGACCTTTTCCTCGATCGTGTCCTTGGCCACCAGCCGGTAGACCATCACATTCCGCGCCTGCCCGATCCGGTGCGTCCGGTCCACGGCCTGCGCCTCGGACGCGGGGTTCCACCAGGGATCGAGTAGGAAAACGTAGTCGGCCTCGGTCAGGTTCAAGCCAAAGCCGCCGGCCTTCAGCGAAATCAGGAACACCGGCGCGCTGCCGTTCTTGAATTCGTTGACGACGTCGGTACGGTTCCGGGTGCCGCCGTCGAGATAGCAGAACTCGATCTTCTCCTCCACAAGCCGTTCGCGGACCTTGCCCAGGAATCCGGTGAACTGGCTGAAGATCAGTGCGCGGTGGCCCTCGGCCACCAGGTCCTCCAGCTGCTCGAACAGCACGTCCAGTTTGCTGGACCGGACGCCGGACAGCGACGGATCGACCAGCGACGCGTCCAGGCTGAGCTGACGCAGCAGGGTCAGGGACTGGAAGATGGTGAACCGGTTCTTGTTCACGTCCTCGATCAGGCCCAGGATCTTCTGCCGCTCGCGCTGCAGGTGTGTCTGGTAGACCTTCTGGTGGCGCGGGTTCAGTACCACCTCTAGGATCTGCTCCTGCTTGGGCGGCAGGTCCTGGATGACCTGGTCCTTGGTGCGGCGCATCATCAGCGGACGGACGCGACGGCGGAGCTTGTCCAGCTGCCCCTTGTCGCCGTTCTTTTCCACCGGCTTCTGGTAGTACTCGGCGAACCGTTTGGGGCTGGAGAAGAGGCCCGGCGCCACGATGGATGTCAGCGCCCAGAACTCCATGAGGTTGTTCTCCAGCGGCGTGCCGGTGATGGCCAGCTTGAACGCCGCGGGCAGCTTCCGGGCGCACTGGTAGGCCTTGGACTGGTGGTTCTTCACAAACTGGGCTTCGTCGAGCACCAGCCCGGCCCAGGTCTTGGAGGCATAGGAATCGTAGTCGATCCGGAACAGCGCGTAGGACGTGATCACGATGTCCGCGCCGGCAAGTTCAACGGCCGCGTCCTGGCTGTTTTTGGCGAACGTTTCGCTCACGATACGGACCGTGAGGCCGGGAGCGAAGCGTGCGGCTTCCGCCGCCCAGTTGCCCACGACGCTGGTGGGGGCAACCACCAAAAAGGGAGTCACGCCGTCGGGCGCTGGAACGTCGGGCGCTGGTGTTTCAGCACCCTCAGACACAGACGCAGCCTGCTCCTTCGCGGCGCACATCAGGGCGAGTGCCTGCACGGTCTTGCCCAAGCCCATGTCGTCGGCGAGGATCCCGCCGAGGCTGTGCCGATACAGGAAGGTGAGCCAGTTGTAGCCCTCGAGCTGGTACGGCCGCAGCTCCGCATTGAGCGAGGGAGGCAGCGGCAGCCCGTTGATCCCGCCTTCGAGCAGCCCGCCCACGGCCTCACGCCAGGCGGCGGCCTGTTCATCGACAATGCCAAGCTGCGCGAGCTCGTCCCAGAGCCCGGCCTGGAAACGGCTGATCTGCAGCGGGGCGTCCTTGTTGTCCTGCAGCGAGCGGGCCTCCTCGATGAGGGCGCGCAGCTGGTGCAGTTCCGGCAGGTCCAGCGAGAAGTAGGCGCCGCTGGGCAGGAGCATCTTGGTCTGGCCCGCGGCCAGCGCGGAGAATACGGCGGCGAAGGAAACCGGCTGCCCCTCCAAAGAGATCTGGATGCCAAGGTCGAACCAGTCGCGCTGTTCTGTGGCCTTGGTGGAGATGGAAACGACCGGCGCTTCCTCGGCCTCGCGGTAGTCGGCGATGTCGCCGGCAGTGTCCACTGATACGTCCGGCGCGTTCCGGAGTTCGGGCAGGACGTCTTCCGTGAAGGCCAGGGTATCCAGGCCGTTCAGTTCGGCGGACGCGGACAGGCGTGGCGTGCCCCAGCCGCCGGTGGCCGATTCGCCCAGGGCCGGAACAACGTTCCACGGCTGGCCGATGCCCTCCAGGATGCGGGCCTCGGCGGTGTCGTCGCGGTAGCCGTGGTCGCCGGGGTGCCGCCACAGCGGTTGGGCCGTGACCAGGTTTCCGGACTTGTAGTGCCATTCCCAGTGCAGCCGGACGCGGTGGTCCGCGCCGTAATTGGCCAGCAGGGAAAGGGTAGGGAGGGCCAGGGCGGGCAGTGCCACCGACTCGTCCGTCGCCGTGACCCGGGCAGCCTGCTTGAGCTTCGGGTAGAAGCCCGTGAGGAAACGCGTCTCGTCCTTCGCCGGAATGTGCAGGGTGCTGCCGGCAGTCACGAAGGTCAGCAGTTCCTCGCTCAGCCCGTTTTCCAGCGGGGCCAGCGTGATCACATTGTCCGCGGAAACACCGGGCAACGCCTCCCCGCCGGTGGTCAGGAAAATGCCGTGCGCGGGGCGGCCAATGGTCCCCACCGACGCCGGATCAACGTCTTCCCCCTCAACGGTGATGGTGGGCGCGAGCTCCAGCCCGCCGTCGTCGTGCGTTGCGCCGGGAGCCGCAGCGTCCCCACTCACAGGCGAGCCGTAACGGCTCAAATTAAGCCCGACGGCGGCGGGAGACTCCGCGAGCCGCACCGGCTCGGTGCCGCGGCTGTGAACCAGGGCGAGGCCGATCTTTTTGGCGTCGACGAGCAGGCTCCACATGTTCTTCCCGGCGAACGTGTTCAGGCCCAGCCACAGCGCGGAGGAGTTATGAACCCGGTTGGCGGCGGCGGTGTGTGCGGCCAGGAACGCCTGCATCCACTCGATGTGCGCCTCGTTGCATTCGCGGCGGAAGTTCAGGTAGCTCAGGGTGTTCCAGGAGACGTCGCCGCGGATCCACTTGCCCTTGGCGCCCATGATCACGGGCCGGGCCTTGAGCTGGCGGACGCTGCGGAGCGGGTCGCGGCGGCCTGTGTAGGAGAAGTGCGGCGCCGGTTCCTCGATCTCGAACTGGAGTGCCAGCGGGATGCCGCTGATGGACTGGGTGATGCCCGGCTGCGAAATGAGCGGGCTGAGTGCCTGCTCCCAGTCGGCCAGGTCCAGGCTGGCGGGCTGGCGGGAAAGCCGGGACACTTCAGCCGGGGCCAGGAGCTGGACGCGGATGGCCGGGTTGTCCTCGGCGGCGAACAGCAGCGCGGCCACGTGCTTGCAGTCCTTGCGGACGGGGCAGCTGCAGACACCCACGGTGCAGCTCCAGCCGCCCGATTTCCGCACCAGCTTGGCCGTGGTGGAGTACGGGACGTCGGCACCTCCCCGGACCTTGCCCAGCATCAGCCCGGTGGCGGCGTCGAACGACATCCCGGAAACCCGGCTGCCCATGGCATACGCCAACCCGGCCGCGAGGGAGCGGTCGTTAATGGCGGGGGTCTGAATTGCCAGTGCCGCACTCTCGTCCGGTTGGGATGGCATGGTGCGCGCTACTTTCAGCTGGCCACGGGGGTGCCGTGTCCGATCGGAGGTTATCTGCTTCATCTTAGTTCGCCCGGACGGAGCCTGAAACTTCGCCTGACGTTCACTTCCGCCTCAACACGGCGCCGCCCCCGCCGACGTAGCGTGAAAGTGTCCCTAGCAGCACCCGGCATTCAGCAGTGAGGAATCCCATGACCAAGAGCCAGAACCCTGTCGTCCTGACCCAGGCCAGCATCGAAGCAGGCAGCGAGGAGGTCGTAGATGCCAACGTTCACGTGGTGAACGCCATGTACGGGAAACTGCTCGACGCCGGCGAGATCGCGCCCGCCGCGCTCGGCAGCTACTACGCTGACTTCTACGTCACGCAGTCCTTGGAGGGCGGCTTCGCCCAGTACGTGTTCACTGCAGACCGCGACGAAGTGGACCCGCTCATCCGCGAGGGCCTCGCCGGGATGGGCGCAACGGCCCACCTGGAGCTCTTCAACCGGACCGTTGCGGCGTTTGATGCCTTGTCCGAGGAAGACGAGGAACGCTACCTCGACGGCGACCTGGACACCGAGGAAGAGTCCAACGACGCCGTGCGCACCATCGAAGAGCTCGACGGCGAGTTCGAGGAACTGTTCGAAACTGAAAACATCACAGCGCTCAACGCCGCGTGGCTCCTGTCCCAGGAGGGCCTGCTGGTGCTCGACGAAGAAGAACTCGACGCCTACATCGAGCGTCAGGTGGCGCTCATCCCCAACCTGGAGGAGCGCCAGGCCGCGGCCGACGAGGAAGCGCTGGAGGACGCCCCGGACTTCGAGGTCATCATCCGCGAACTGTGCGACATCGCCGGCTACACGCTCCAGAAGATCACCATGGGCGACCCCAACTACATGCACGACGGCGAGAAGACGCTGGCCTGGCACTTCACCACGGACCACGGCGACTTCATCATGGTCGAGGACGACGAAGAGGCGTTCATGATCAACCCGGAGACCCAGGAAATCGTCGCCGCCGTTGAGTTCGAGGAAGCGGACGACGACGAGATGATCGACGCGTAGGACCCTCACCACGGCTGCGGGCCGGGTTCGTCGGAGGTTTCCGGCGACCCGGCCCGCTGTTGTTCCTGCCGTTAAGTGTTCTGGTCCAGCGCCCTGGCGAGGATTTCCAGCAGTTCGTCGTCCACCTGGTCCACAGCCGTGAGCCGGACGCGGCGGTCAAAGGGATCATCGGCCCGGAGCGCATCGGCGATGGGCCGCAGCTCCGGGTGGTTGATGTACTGGCCATCGATGAGCTCGTCGGCGTCGCGCAGCATAAAGTCCGGATAGCCGAACAGCTCCCACGAGACGGCGTACTGCGCGTAGCCTGTGACGCCGTGCTCGTCGCGCATCCAGTGGCGGAGCTCGGCGTCGTTCTTCAGCCCGGCGGAGCGTGCCAGCCCTGCCCAGTAGCCGACGTCGTGCCCCGTCTTTCGCAGGAGCAGGGCTTTGTTGCTGTCCACCATGGTCTGCCAGGTCTTGGCCGTTTTCTGCTGTTCCGGAGTGATCGCCATGCCCCGATGCTAGTGCGGTCCATAGGCCGGCGCCGGGCCCTGGAAAAGAAAATTGGGAGGCGCCGTAACTTTCCCGGTCCGGCCAACGATGAAGGGGGTGAAGGGTTCCTCACGGAGCCGGATCTGAATTGTTCTCTAGGTTTTGGAGTTTCATATGTCGTTGTTCACTGTTCTCGCCACCAGCAAAATCGCCGCCGGAGTACTCGCCGCGGGCACCCTGGCCGTCGGTGGAACCGGCGTCGCAGCTGCTTCCGGCGCCCTCCCGGCCGATGCACAGCAGACCGCACACGAACTGCTCGGCGCCCCGGCCCCCAAGCTGGCCGCTGACGCCACCGAGTCGGCTTCCGCAAACGCTTCCGGCGATGCAGCAGTAACCGGCGAAGCAGCCGTCTCCGACGATGAGGTCGCAGCCGAGGCCAATGCCTCCGCCGCTGCCGGCACCGCAGTGGACGCAGCTGGCGCCGCAGCCTTTGGCCTCTGCACCACCTTCGCCAACGGTGGACTGAACGAAGCCTCCGAGGGCTTCTCCTCGCTGGTCATCGCCGCCGAGGGTGAAACCAACGTTGACGCCTTCTGCGCCGATGTTGTTGCGAAGGGTGCCGGTTCCGCTGACGCCGACGCTTCCGGCGAGGGTTCCGCCACCGTAACGGCTGAGCGCCCCGAGCTGCCCGCTGTTCCTGCCGTACCGGCAGTTCCGGGTGTCGACGGCGTGCCTGCCGTTCCCGCCGTGCCTGCTGTTCCGGCCGTGCCGGGCGACGTTGTAGACGTTCCGGCCGTTTCGGGCCACTAGGACCTGCTCAGCTAGTGTGGACTGCGGGAACCGGCTCCGGACGGACCGGATTCCCGCAGTCCACATGGCAGCCAGATAGCTGACCGACCGCAGCTGACCGACAGCAGCGGAGCACGCCGCGCCGAATACCGGGATGAGCGACTACGCTGCCCGGGATGGAGGAGCCACTGGTGCTAGACACTTTGGCCGAAGAAGACATAGATACATTTGCAGACACAGCCGGTGCTGATCCGGCTGTGCTGTTCGGCGCTGTCTATCGAACCTTGTCCGGAGCGGTCCTGGGTTACCTCAAGGCCCGCGGCGTGGATGATCCCGAGGCTGTCACCCAGGATGTGTTCCTGGCGTTTTTCCCCAAGATTGGTGAGCTGACCGGCGGCCTTCAGGGCGCCAAGTCGTTGGTGTTCTCCATCGCCCACGCCCGGATGGTGGATTACTACCGGCGGGTTGAACGCAGGCCGGACTTCACTCCGTACGACCCCCTGCAGGACGGGCGCAGCACGGCGTCCGCGGAGGACCACGCCTTGGGCCACAGCGGCGGCGCGACTGCCCTGCTTGAAGGCCTCGCCGATGACCACCGCGAGGTCCTGACGCTGCGGGTGGTGGCGGACTTATCCATCGAACAGGTGGCCGGCATCATGGGCAAGTCCCAGGGTGCCATCAAGCAGCTCCAACGCAGGGCGCTGCAAAACCTCAAGGACCAGACTCTTAGAAGAAACCAGGCAGATCATGAGTGATACCGCAGGCACACGCATCGGTTCCCGCGACGACGCCTCTGTTGACCGGCTGCTGCTGGAGGCAGGGTTCGACGACGACGGCGGCCTCCGCCCCGCGCTGCTGGAACTCCGTGCGCTCGCAGCCGAGCAGCCGGCGCCCTCCGCTGCCGTTGCCGCGCTCATGATGCCTGCCGTGACACAGACTCCTGCCGTGACACAGACTGTTGTCCCGACGCCTGGACCGAGCCACGCGGCAGCGACCCGTCACCTGGCGGTGGCGGCATCCCCTCAATCAGAGCCCGCCGTAGGCCCCGCCGAGGCAGCCGGCCAGGTCACGGCGGCCACCGACGAGCTTGCCGCCCGCCGTCGTGCCAAGCGCAGAATCACCCTCACCACCCTGTCCGTAGCGGTTTCGCTGGCGGCCGGCGGCGCCGTTGCCGTGGCCTCCGACCAGGGGATCCGGGATTCCATCGACCAGGTCAACCACGCAGTTACATCCTTCGTGTCCACCGTTGGCGGCGGGCCTGCGCCCGCGCCGGTGGAGACCCCGGCTCCGGGACCGGGCCAGCCCGCCGTCCCCGCCGTAGGACCCACCGGCACGGCTGACACTGTGCCGGTTCCGGCCGTCCCGGGATCCGGTTCCAGCCAGGCCACGCAGCCCGCTCCGGCCCCATCAGGTTCAGGTCCGGCAGTGCCCCTGCCGGACCTCCCGCTACCTGAAAACGTCACGCCGGGTATGCCGGGTGGGCCGCTGAACGGCGAGGGACAGCCCCCGGCTCTGCCCCTGCCGGCCACGCCTCCAGTCCCGCTGCCCGGCCTCCACCCTTAGGCGGTTCGTCCATGGGCGGTTCGTCCGTGGGCCCCAGAACTGCCAGTAGCCAGAACTGTCGGTAGCGAGAACTGTCAGTAGCCTGACGCCGCTGTCCGGATCATTTCCCCGGCCGGCGTGGCCAGGTACCAGACGTTGTTGACGCCCTGCCCCAGCACGTCGCCGGGCTTCTTGTCCTGCGCGAAGTAGTACAGCGGCAGTCCATTCAGGGTCACCTGTTTGGCCCCGTCCGGCGTCGTGATTGTCCCGAGCGTGCCGGTGACGCCTTCGGCGGCGGGCTTGGCCGCCGTGGTGAGGAGCGGTGGCCACGCGGTCAGGCACGCCCCCGTGCAGGCGCTGGTGCCGGAATCCTTCACGTCCTTGGTGAAGAAATAGACGCTCATGCCCGAGGCATCCACCACGATGTTGCCGGCGCTGGAGGATGCTGTCTTGAGGTCGACGGCGGCCGCGGCGGTGGGGGAGCCGGCGGTCGGGGCGGCGGACGTGGCGGCCGGGCTGGTGGCCGCCGGAGTGGTTGTGGTGGTTCCGGGGCTGCCGCCGCAGCCGGAAAGTGCGGCGATGAGAGCCGCTGCGGCAAGACCTGTGCACAAATGCTGTTTCATGGGATGCTCCTCGGCTGGGGCCCGGCGTAGGTCACCGGACGCTAACCGGTACGACGCACCAGGGTGAAGAATGGTTCAAAGTGAACCGTTTTCCGTCCGCCGACGTTATATCGCATGAGTGCTCGGAGCTTCAGCGTCGTTGTAGTCGCGCATTTGTAACCGCAGGCCGGATCAGGGACAGGAGGGCGGCATGCCGCTGGACGAGGACGTGGTGGCTGCGATCTACCGCGAACACGGCTCCGCCCTGCGCCGTTTTGTCCTCAGCGCCTCCCGCGACCCACAGCTGGCAGAGGACGTGGTCCAGGAGACCGTGCTGCGCGTCTGGCAGCAGGCCCCGGACATCACCGGAAGCCTGCGCAGCTACCTGTTCCGTACAGCGCGGAACATCATGATCGACAACTACCGCAAAGCCCAAAGGCGCCCGGCCGAAGTGATGGAACGCGAACTCGCCGATCCCGCCGAGGCCGTGGAACGGGTGGATGAACTCCTGAACCGTGTGCTGATGGAAGAGGCGCTGCTGCGGCTCAGTACCGAACACCGCGAGGTCCTCGTCGCCCTCCACTACCGCCGTTTCACCGTCAACGAGGCCGCCGTGCAGCTGAACATCCCCAGCGGAACCGTGAAGTCCCGGGCCTATTACGCCGTTAGGGCGCTGCGGACCATCCTCGACGAGATGGGGGTGGAGCGGTGAACGCCTCTGAGCTGCACCAGCTGCTGGGCGCCTACGTGCTCGGCGGGCTTGACCCCGCGGATTCGCAACGTTTCGAAGCCCACCTCGAGGACTGCGCGGACTGCCGCACCGAACTCGCCGAGCTTGAAAGCCTGCCGGCCCTGCTGGATGCGCTTCCCGTCCCGGACGCGGTGGCGCTCACCGGGAGCGCCCGCCCCGGGGTGGCCCCCGAGCCGGCCAGCTCCGTGCCCCGCAGGGTCCTCGATGAACTGGCCACCCGGCGTCGTAAATTACGACGGCGGTGGGCGGCCGTGGTGGGCGCCGTCGCCGCGGCGTCCCTCGCCTTGGGGGTGGCCGCGGCCCCGCTGCTCAGCCGGCCGCCGGAGCCGGACGCCAGCTACTCGGTCCAGTCCGGCAACGGCCTGCAGTTCAGCATCGACCTTGCCCGGAAAACATGGGGCACCGAGCTTGCCGTGAACGGCAGCAAACTGCCGCTGGACGGAACCCTCTCGCTCTGGATCCGGGACCGCGACGGCGGCGAGGACCGGGCATGTGCCTGGACGGCCACGCCCAGCGGGAGGGTGAAGGTCATGGGCGCCACGCCCGTTCAGCTGGCCAGCATCGCCAGCCTGGAACTGCGGGACGAAACCCAGCACGCCGTGGCTGTGATTACGGTGCCGTGATTATTGTGCAGTGAGGGCGCGGAACTCGGCCACCAGGGCCGGATCCTCGCAGGCGCGGGCAAACGCTTCGATCCTCTTATTGATCTCACGGCCCAGGAGCCAGGCGCCCATCCGCTCCGCCACCGGCCGCAACCAGGCCGGGCGGCACGAAAAGGTGTACTTCCAGACGGCGCGCGTGCCGCCGTCGTCCGCGGTGAAACGCCAGCCGCCGCCGAAATTCCCGAAGAACCACGGTCCGGACACCATGGTCATACCGACGTTCCTGGGTGGCGCATAGGAAACGTACTCGCTCACCATCACCAGGCCCAGGCGGGACACGGTCCGAGTCCGGACGCCCTTTCCGGCGGACGTTGCGCCGTCCAGGAAACCTTGGGCAGAGATGAACGGGTCCCACTGGAGCCGGAACGCGCCCGTGGTCTGGGAGAGGGCAAAGACTGTCTCCGGATCGAGGCGGATGAGGCGTTCGGCGCGTACCTGGGGCATGGACCCACCCTAACCGGAGGCCGGGTGGGCCGGGTGGGGGCGAGTATTCCGGAACGGCCCCGGAGACGGCGTCCAACCCTACATTCTGGCCAGGCGAGCCCGCACCACCATGAACACGCCGTAGCAGATGAGGCCAGCGCCCACTGCGGCCAGTAGGTACACGCCGAAGGGCTGGTCGCGGAGGGCCCTGAGTCCGCCGTCCAGGCCCGTGGATTCATCCGGATGGGCGCCCAGGGTGGCGATGGTGATGAGCATCCCGGTCAGCAGCAGGACTATGCCTTTGGCGACGTAGCCGGTCACGCCCAAGGCGGAGACGGCCGTCCGGGCAGGGGGGGAAACGGGCATCGTGAGGTGTTTCTCGAAGGTCTTCTTGATGCCGCGGATGCCGTAGATGATCCCGGTGATGGCCATGCCCAGACCCACGAGGACCAGCAGCGCTACGCCGCCGGGGGCCTTCATGACGGCGACGGTGAGGTCGCTCGCCGATTGCTGGTTGTCGCCCCCGGACCCTGTGCCCATGGCGAAGCTAGCCAGGGTCACGGCGAGCCCGGCAAACACCACGGCCTGCGCTGCCGCTTTGGCCTTCTTACCGACTTTGGCCTTGGTGGGCAGTCGGTTGTAGTCGAAGACGGCGTCGCTGGCCTGCCAGACGGCAAGGGCCGCGCAGGCGGCAAAGCTTGCCCACAGGAGGAACGGCCCGGCGGGCTGGCTGGCCAGTTCGGAAACAGCGCCGCTGAAGTCAGCATTCCCCGAACCACCCATGGCGAGGCGGATTGCGATGGCGCCCACCAGAAAGTGCAGTAGGCCGCTTACCGCGAAACCCACCCTCGCCAGCAACTCCAGTGCGCGTGAGTTGGTGACGTCCTCCGCCGCGTCTGCGGCGTCTTTGAGTTCTCTTTTGATGGCGCTTCCTTCGGGCCAGCGCCGCAGGGGCGCAGATTTTGCGTGCCCCCGCACAACCCCATCGTGCCACGCGAGGCCGGCCGCGAACAGTAGCAACTTTTGCGCACCGCGGACCGACAGCAACTGCGTGTGCGTTGGTGTGCCCGGCGATGGGGAGTGTTCCCCATCGCGGGAGAATTGCCACCATGCGACGATATGTCCAGCGATAGAACTAACTCGTAATACTCTCCGGGGGAGACACCATGACTTTTTACGGCGCGGACGTCAGCCAGCTGCGGGAGCTGGCGAAGGCCGTTGACAAGGCGGCCGCGCTGCTCAGCAGCCGGGCCAGCTCCCTGCAGGGCCAGATTCAGTCCGCGCCATGGAAGGGTGCCGACGGCGAGCTGTTCCGGCAGGACTGGTCCGGCAACCACCGCCCCAGCCTGGAGCGGGTGGCATCCAGCCTCCGCCACAACTCCAAGCTCCTCCTGCAGCACGCAAACGAACAGGAACAGTCCTCTGCCGCTACCGCCGGCGGCAGCAGTGGCGGTGGCGGGACCAGCGTCCTGGACAAAATCAAGGACTTGGGCAGCCGCGCCCAGAACTGGCTGGAGGAACAGGTAGCGAAGGCAGCAGCGGCTGAGGCCCATCGCCAGGATCTGAAGCAGGGCATGGATGACATGCTCAAGGCCGGCCCGGAAGAGCAAGCCAAGTGGTGGGCCAGCCTGTCCGAGGCGGACCGGAAATACCTGATCGAAGGCGAAGACGAGAACGGCCCGTTCGCCGAGGACCTCATGAGGATGGATGGCGGGATTCCCCTGTCCGCCCAGGATCAGGCGAGCGCCCACCTCCGGGAACTCGCCAAGACAGAAACTCCTGTATACACGGAGTCTGGCACGGCCTCCCTTGATGCCCGGGTTGCCTGGTTCCACGCCGGCGCGGAGGTAGGCACCGTCGTCGTAGAGAATGCAGACGGTTCGGCCACCATGAAGGTCTACGGGAACGTGGGCGTAGGAGTGAACGACACCACCGGAACGGCCGGGGTCACGCTGAACGGAGAGGCCTCGCGCGAGTACAAATTCGGCAGCCTGGAGGAGGCCATGGCCGCCCGCAACCAGATTTACACGGATCTCCCGCCGGACAGCGTCGGTGAGATCAAGGACGTGGCAGGCAACCCGCCTAGCTACGTCCTGGACACCATCAACGATGCTGCGGACGACAACGGCTCCACCGGCCACGACGACAAAGCCAAGGGAACCCTCTCCCTCGAAGCCAAAGGTGAATCCGGCCCGGCTTCGGGCTCGGCGAAGCTGGATCTTGCCTACGAGCGGAACCTGACGGACGGCACGGCCACCGCCAGCGCCGAGGTGTCGGCCCAGGGCAAGCTGGACCTTGACGGCAAGGTGTTCGAGGCCTCGGGCAAGGGCGGCCTGGAAGTGAACCTGGATAAGAACGGCAACATGGAATCGGTCGCCGTATCCATGGAGGGCACGGTTGCCGCGGGCGCCAGCACGGGTGTCGACCTCCAGGGCGCAAAGGCTGAGTCCAGCGTGACAGTGGGCACTCAGGGCACCGTGAAGATCAATGTTGAGTACTCACCGGAGAACGCGCCTGTGATCGATAGCTACATGCGCAATATGGCGTTGGGAGACACGGTTGCGGCCGGCCACGACGCCGCCAAGCTCTACGCGGCAGGTTCCGCCACGGTCCAGGTGAACAGTGTGGTGACAGCATCCAACGAGTTCGGCGTTGACCTCAAGGCCGGCGAGGTGGAGGTCAAAACCGAGAACAAGGCAACCACCAACGTGTCCACGTACTATAAGGTCCCGAACGACACCAAGCTCGAGAAGCTCTGACGTCCCGTGCCGGATCCGCACGTGCCAGCCAGCCCAGCCAAGACTTACCGCTAAGGAGCAACCATGTCAGTTCATATCGAGTCCCCGCTGGGATTCACGGCAGACTTCCCCGAGCACACCCAGGTTCTGGAGGACTCCGCCGCCGGGCCAAACACCGAGCAGTATGGCCTGCTGGGCGGTGTCCTGGTGACGGTCATCAAGGACGACACCTCCGTGACCGGCGCCGCGCAGGCTAACGGCTGGGCACACCTGATGTCAGGCTTCTACCTTGAAGACCGGGCCGGGACCATCCTCACCGAAGGCGAACTGAACGTACCCGGTAAGTCCTCGTACGCCGTCGTGGTTGGATACACGGATCCGGCAGGCGAGGCGAGGGTCGCGGCCACTGTGGGTGTTTGGGAGAACAACCGCTTCATCGGTGTTGTGGTGATCTGGCCGTACGTGAACCCGGAGATCGAGCCGCGGCTGGGGATGCTCAAGGAGATCGTCGCCTCCATCAGCGTGAACTGACCCCAACTAAGTAGCGCTAACTGCCGTTTTGAGCCTTCAAAACGGCAGTTGGCGCTACTTACATTTCAAGGCTCAGCGCCGGCGGTAGCAGAGGTCGAAGATCAGCCGGCCGGCCTCGTGGGCCTTCGCCTCGAAACTCGTGCGGATCCGGCCTTCAAAGCGTGGCGCCCAGCCGCCCGTTTCATCAACACCCTCGTTGGGACCTGTATGCGCGGTACTCACCGGCGCCCGGCCTTCGCGGACGGGCGCGCCGCCCACCAGGGTTTCGACGCCGGATTGCCACACCTGGGTGAGCGGACTTTCCGGGCCGTGGCGCTCGCCGGTGTGGAGGTTTTCGAAGTCTGGGGAGTCCGCGAGGACGTCGCGGACGTGGACAGCGTAGTTGGACCAGTCCGTGGCGACCCGCCACAGTCCGCCCTTGGTGAGTGCACGTGCCGCCAGTTCGGCGAACTCCGGCTGGATGAGGCGGCGCTTGTGGTGCCGTGACTTGTGCCAGGGATCGGGAAAGAACACCCAAAGCTCGCTGACGGATCCTGCCGGCAGCATGGTGGCCAGGACCTCGGGCGCGTTGGCTTCCACCACCCGGACGTTGTTCAGCCCGCGGCTGTTGATCTTGATGATGGTGTTGGCCAGCCCCGGTGTATAGACCTCGACCGCCAGGAAGTTCGTGTCCGGGTTTTCCTCGGCCGCGTGGCAGATGGCATCGCCCAGCCCCGAACCGATTTCCACGATCAGAGGTGCCTTGCGGCCGAACTCGGCCTCAGCGTCGAAGGTGTAGTCCGGGTGGACTGACGTGTTCGCAATGTGCCGGGGGACGTCCAGCGCCCACCGGTCCGAGTGCTCTTCCCAGGCCGTCTGACGGCGCCCCTGGAGGCGGGTTCCGCGGCGCACAAAGCTCACCGGCCTGCCGCCGTAAGTGCCGAAAGACGCCTGGGTACCGGGCGTCACCGGGCGCGGGACATGCGGAGGCTGGGGAGATTCTGGGGATTCGCTCATCCCTTCCAGAATACCCGGGGCCCACGCCCACGGCTTGGGCACTCACCTGAGCCTCGAACGGGACGCGATGGAACGCGAAAATGGTCGCCCTGCGAGGTCGGAAAGGAAATGAAATCTCAGAAGAGGATCATAAAGTCCCCGTCCCTGAGCACGAGCACCAGGCCCACGGCAACCTCGGCCGCCGATATCCACAACGCAGCCACACCAGCCCGCCAACCGTTTGACCGACGCACAAATACGCGGAGCGAAACAATGCCGAGCGTCACTGCGAGCAGGCCAAACAGCGCCGGATAGCTCCACAGCACCAACGGTGCGACCCAGTCCAGCCGGCCAGGCCCTTCCGAAGGCCTCGTAAAGAAGGCCGCCAATAGGCTGAAGGGCACAGTCAGAAACATGCTCGCCGGGGCGATGAGGCTGAAAGCGAGGCTGGCTGTGCCCTCGCCACTGCCATGCGCCTTCGGCGAGGCCGGGGCGGACGCAATGGACGGATCGTGCAATGGTGCGAGGCTCATGGCTTCTCCCGAATGTTATGGCTGGGTACCGCATGCTGATCCCACGGTAGGGTCGCTCCAGGCGGGCATCCAGCCCTTTTCTGGTCTATGTGGATAACTCCGCGTGGCAACGAAGCCTGACAGAATGGGTCCCGTGACCCGTGCTGACAACGTTGACGTGCCTGGACTGCTGATCGACGCCGAAATCGACGACATCCCCCCAGCCGCCCCGACGCGCCTTCCGGGCCAGTCGGGCAGCGGTCCGGAGAGCCCGCAGGGCAGCCGACGCGCGCTCGTGTACCTGGGCCTCTGCCTGGTGCTTATCGGGCTGAACCTCCGCACGGTTTTCTCCAGTTTCGCCGCGGTTCTTCCGGAGATCACGTCCGACGCCGGCCTGCCGGGCTGGGCGGTCGTGGTGCTCACCACCGTGCCCGTCACACTCCTGGGCGTCTTCGCGCCGCTTGCCCCTGTCCTGGCCCGCCGGTTCGGCGCCGAACGCGTCCTTCTTGGTGCCATGGCAGTACTTACGGCAGGGCTGCTGCTGCGGCCCGCGGACATCGGCGGCCTGGTTCCCGCTGCCGGGCACCTCCCAACCTTGCTGGCGGGAACTGCTGCCTGCGGTGCCGCCATCGCCCTGTGCAACGTGCTGCTGCCAGGGCTGGTGAAGCGCGATTTCCCGCACCGGCTGGGTCTCATGGGCGGCCTGTACACCACGGCCATCTGCGCGTCGGCCGCTCTCGGCGCCGGCTTTACCTACCCGGTCTTCACGGCGACGGGGGAGTGGGCCTCGGCACTGTGGTTCTGGGCCGTTCCTGCCGCCGTCGTACTTTTGCTGTTCCTTCCGGTGGCGCTGCGCCAGCACCCCGTCCGGCACCAGGCCGCCAACCTCGGCGTCAACGTGTGGCGTTCGGCGGTGGCGTGGCAGGTGACCATCTTTATGGTGCTGCAGGCCATGATGTCCTTCAGCGTTTTTGCCTGGCTGGCGCCGATCCTGCGCGAACGCGGCGTGGACGGCGGCACGGCCGGCCTGATGGTCTCTGTTTCTATCGTGCTCCAGATGACTGGTTCGCTGTTTGCCCCTGCACTGGCGGCGAGGTTCCGTGACCAGCGGGCCATCGCTGTAGTGGTGGCGCTAATGACCGGCGGCGGGTTTGCGCTGAGCATCTTCGGACCCCTGGAACTCATTTGGGTGTGGACCGGGCTGCTGGGCCTGGGGCAGGGAAGCCTCACCGCGGTGGCCCTGACCATGATCATGCTGCGGACCCGCGACGGGCACACGGCGGCGCACCTGTCCGGGATGATGCAGGGCGTGGGCTACGGGCTGGGTTCCACCGGCACGCTGATGGTGGGCCAGCTGCACCAGGCCACGGGATCGTTCACGGCCGCCGGGGTGCTGTTCCTGGTGGTCGGTTCGCTGGCCGCGGTGTTCGGTTACCGCGCGGGCCGGAACCGCTACATCGGCGGCTCCAGCCGATCGGGCCATTAGCGTGCCCGATTCCGCCCTGCCGGCCACGCATTCCGCCACCACAGCCGGGATCCTGCAGCGACCGTACCTGTGGGTGACCATCGGCGCATGTGCCCTGGTGTTCCTCGCGGCCTTCGAATCGCTCGCCGTGACCACCATCATGCCCGTCGTCAGCCGCGAGCTCGACGGCGCCAGCCTGTATGCGCTGGCCTTCGCCGGTCCGCTGGCCACGGGCGTGATCGGCATGGTGGCGGCCGGAAACTGGTCGGACCGCCGCGGCCCAACAGTCCCGCTGTACGCCTCCGTGGCGTTGTTCGTGCTGGGCCTGATCATCGCGGGCACGGCCGTGTCCATGCCCATGCTGGTTGCGGGCCGCCTGGTGCAGGGGCTTGGCGGCGGTGCGCTGACGGTTGCGCTCTACGTGGTGGTTGCCCGCGTCTACCCGGCCGTCCTGCACCCGGGGATCTTTGCCGCCTTCTCGGCCGCGTGGGTGATCCCGTCCCTGGTGGGCCCGTTCGCGGCCGGCATCGTGGCGGAGGTCCTGAGCTGGCACTGGGTGTTCCTGGGCGTGGTGGGCCTGGTAGTGCCCGCCCTCGTGATGATTGTTCCGGTGCTCCGCGGCATCGACCGGCCTTCTGAGCAGGCCACGGTCCCGCCCTGGGCGCTGGGCCGCCTGGCCTGGGCGGCGCTCGCCGCGCTCGCTGTGCTGGGCCTGAACCTCTCCGCCGGAGTCACTATCGCGGGCATTCCCGCAGCCCCGGCACTCCTGGCCGCGGCCGCCGTCGTGAGTGCCCTCGTAGCCGTGCGGCCGCTGGTACCGCACGGAACACTGCTCGCCCGCCGCGGCCTGCCCAGCGTGATCCTGACCCGCGGCCTGGCGTCCGCCGCATTCTTCGGCGCCGAGGTCTACCTGCCGTACCTGCTGATCGAGGAGTACCAGTTCCCGCCGACGTTCGCCGGCCTGGCACTCACCGGAGGCGCGTTGTCGTGGGCAGCCGCGGCCGCCATTCAGGGCCGCCTCGGCACCCGGCTGAAGCACCGGGCGGCGGTGCGCATCGGCTCAGCGCTGGTGCTGGGAGCCATTCTCCTCACGTTGGCGACGTCGGCGCTCCACTGGCCTGCCGCCGTCGCGATTGCCGGCTGGCTCTTCGCCGGCGGCGGCATGGGGCTGCTGTATCCGCGGCTCAGCGTGATGACGCTCGCCATGTCCACCAAGGAAAACGAAGGCTTCAACAGCTCGGCGATGTCCATCTCGGACTCGCTGGGCGGGGCGCTGGCGCTCGCCGCCACGGGCATCGTGTTCGCGGCATTTACGACGACGGCGGAATCGTTCGCGGGGGTCTTCGCACTGACGGCGGTGGTGGCCGTCGCCGCGGTTGCGGTGGCGCCGCGGGTTTCCCGCTGACCGCCGGAGTTTTTGTCCACATAATCCGAGTTGCGCGCCCGGGAAGGCGCTTTATCTGGACAAAAACTCAAGCCAGCCGGGTGGCGCGGAGTACGGTGTCGCCGATGATGGCTTCCTCGCCGTCCGGACCCGAAGCCGTCCGCTCCCGCGTGGTGTTGACCTCCAGCTGCCAGTCCGGCGAGTCCAGGCCGAGCTCCGCCACGAGCTGCGCCGGGGTGTAGAACATCTCCGGTCTGGTGTGGTTTCCCCACGGCGGCAGGTGGTCCGGATGATGGCCCACGATCAGCAGCGTGCCACCCGGCTTGACCGCCGCAGCCGCCGTCCGCAACGGACCCTGCCACGCCAGATGCGGGGAATGCAGGAACTGGGAGGTCACCAGATCGAAGGTTGCCGTGGGCTGCCACTCGTTCAGGTCGCACTGTTGCCAGTGGATGCGGCTGGGAATTTCACCGGCGCCCTCGGCGTGCACGCTCTCGCGGTCCAAGGCATCCTTTTCGTGGGTGGCAGCCCGTTCCAGCGCGACGGCGGAAACGTCGACGGCGGTGACGGTCCAGCCCTGCTGGGCGAGCCAGATGGCGTCGGCACCTTCGCCGCAGCCCAGGTCCAGGGCCTTGCCCGGCCTCAGTCCCGCGCCTTCGCGCAGCAACTGGGGGTTTGGCTTGCCGCTCCAGAATTTAGGCTTACTCCGGTACCTTTCGTCCCACGCCTCGGCGGCACTGCGCTGCGGTGTATCCCCCAGCCGGGTGCCGCCGTCGTCCGTTGTGTGGTGGTGGTCCGCGCCCTGTTCAGTCATGCCTCAAGCCTGCGCCTGCCGGGCACCCAAAGGCAACGCCAGCCCCCCAGCACCACCTGCCTGAAAGAGGCCAAGGCGCGGGGATGGTACGCTTAGGGGACTTGATGTGCAGTGATGCCCGCTCGTCCCTTCATTTGGGAAGCGGGTTTTTTCATGTGAGAGGCACATCCTGCGTCGATGAACGCGTTCCATTTGGTCCCAGCCGCCGCCCAGAATTGGGCAGCAGCACGGTTGATCACCTGACTTTTCTTCGGCGAAACCCTTGAGCCAACCGGCATCGGGGGCCGATATCCGCACGGATACCGCCTGAAAGACCATGAAATATATGACTACTTTTGCTGCCCTCGGCACGCCCAAAGAACTTGCCGACACCCTCACCGCACAGGGAATTGTTGAGCCGTTCCCCATCCAGGTCAAGACCCTCCCGGACACCCTGGCCGGACGCGACGTCCTGGGCCGCGGCCGCACCGGCTCCGGCAAGACCATCGCTTTCGCCATCCCGCTTGTAGCACGACTCGCTGAGCGGGAAGCGAAGCACTTCCGCAAGCCCGGCCGCCCCATGGGCCTGGTCCTTGCGCCGACCCGTGAACTGGCCACCCAGATCAATGCCACCATCGAGCCGATGGCCAAGGCCATGGGCCTGACCACCACCGTGATCTACGGCGGCATCTCCCAGGCCCGCCAGGAAAAGGCACTGCGCGCCGGCGTCGACATCGTCATCGCCTGCCCGGGCCGCCTGGAGGACCTGATCCGCCAGCGCATCCTGACCCTCGAAGGCGTCGAGATCACCGTACTGGACGAGGCCGACCACATGGCCGACCTCGGCTTCCTCCCGGTGGTCAAGAAGCTCATGGACATGACCCCCAGCCAGGGCCAGCGCCTGCTGTTCTCCGCCACCCTGGACAACGGCGTGGACAAGATCGTCCAGCGCTACCTGTCCAACCCGCTGACCCACGCCGTGGACGAATCACAGGCCGCCGTGACCACCATGGAACACCACGTCCTGGTGGTCAACGACCAGACCGTCAAGAAGCAGCTGATCGTTGAGCTCGCCTCAGGCGCCGGCCGCCGCGTCCTCTTTATGCGGACCAAGCACCACGCCCGCAAGCTGGCCAAGACCCTGACCGACGCCGGGATCCCCGCCGTCGATCTGCACGGCAACCTCTCGCAGAACGCCCGGGACCGCAACCTGGCCGAGTTTTCCTCCGGTGACGTCCGCGTCCTGGTGGCCACCGACGTCGCAGCCCGCGGCGTCCACGTGGACGACGTCGAACTGGTGATCCACGTGGATCCGCCCACAGAGCACAAGGCATACCTCCACCGCTCAGGCCGTACGGCCCGCGCAGGTTCGGACGGCACCGTTGTCACGCTGACCCTCCCGGAGCAGCAGTCCGACGTCAAGAAGCTGATGAAGGCTGCCGGCGTCGAGGTTAACTTCGAGCGCGTCACCGCCAACTCCCCGCTGGTTGCTGAGCTCGTGGGCGAAATGGCCGACAAGATCGATCCGCGCACGCGCGCCGCTCTTCTCGCCAAGAAGTCCGCACAGCAGGGTGGCGGCACCTCCACTGGTGCCAACGCCGAGCGCAAGCGCGCCCGCCGCAGCCAGGAAGGCCCCACCGCCGGTGGCCGTGGCGGCCGTGGTGGACGTGGACGCGTCTCCGCTGAGCCGACCCGCACCGATCTTCCGCGCGCCGAGCGCCGCGCTGTTGCCTACGAAGGCCGCACCGAGGCACGGGCAGCATTTGACCGTGTAGCCGAGCAGAACGAGGACCGCGCCATTGCAGCAGCTGCTGCTCGCCGCAATTCCCGCGGCCACGGCGCCACAGGCTCCACGCACCGCAACGACGTCCCCGCAGCAGGTGGCCGTGCAGCGGCTGGCCGCGGTTCAGACGGCCGTTCCGATTCACGCGTTACCCGCAGCGATGCCCCCCGTGGCGGCACGGGACGTCCGGCTACCACTGGCGGACAGCGCGGCGGACGTCCGGCAACGGGCCAGCGCGCAGCCGGGGCCCGCACCGCAGGCGCCGGTGCAGGTGCCCGCACGGGTGGATCCGGCCAGCGCGCCGGAGCCTCCACAGGCAACTCGGGCAACGGCGGCAACGGCGGCAATGCCGGCAACAAGGCTGTTTGGTCCTCCAACACCGGCGGCACGTCCGGTGGCTCGTACGCCGGTAACGGTGGCGGCAGTGGCCGTCCGGCACGCAGCGGTCCCCGCCGCGCGTCGGCTCCGGCCTCGAACGAACGCCGCAGCCGCTAAGATTCGTGTTTTCGCTACGTAAAGTAGCTGGCGATACGCAGAATGCCGGCCGCGACGGATATATCCGCAGCGACCGGCATTTCGCGTAGCGCAAATCACGAAGCGCAGCGCCAGCCTGAAAGCGTAGCGAAAGTTACCAGCCGCGGGCGCGCCACTCCTCAAGGTGCGGGCGTTCCGCGCCGAGAGTGGTGGGGCTGCCGTGGCCCGGGTGCACCAATGTGTCATCCGGGTAGGCCTCGAACAACCGCGCGGTGACATCGTCCAGCAGCGACGTGAACCGCTCGGGATCATTCTGGGTGTTGCCCACGCCGCCCGGGAACAACGAATCCCCGCTGAAAATGTGGGCAGGCCCGTCCAGGTCCTGGTACACAAACGCGATCGATCCCGGGGTATGGCCGCGCAGGTGCACGGCGGTGAGCTCGAAGCCGTCCACGGCGCAGGTGTCCCCGTGCTCCAGGAGCCGGTCCACGGGCACTGGCAGCGCCTCGGCGTCGTCCTTTCCGGCAACGGTTGGGGCGCCCGTGGCTGCCACCAACGCCGGCAGTGCCCGGACGTGGTCCCAATGCTGGTGCGTCGTTGCAATCTGCGCCAGTTTGGTTGTGGCCGAGGTATCCGCAGCGGCGTCCTGCAGCATCGCCTGGATGGCCGGAAGGTCGTCCGCGGCATCAATCAGCAGCTGTGCGCCGCTGGCTTTCGCGGTCAGCAGGTACACGTTGTTGTTCATCTCGCTGACGGAGATGCTGCGGATGGTGATGTCGCGGAGGTCGTGAATGAGCGTGTCCATGGGCTTCAGTTTATTCACGCCCCTGTGACACCCAGTTGGGGTCCGCCGAGCGGGAGCCGACGACGGCGTCCGCAGCCTGGTCCAGCGCCTCCAGTTGCGCCGGGGTCAGGTCCAGGGACAGTGCGCCCAGGTTTTCGTCGATCCGGTGCGTCTTGCGGGTGCCGGGGATGGGGACCACGGCCAGTCCCCGCCGTTTGCCCTGCTCCAGCAGCCACGCGAGTGCAACCTGGGCGGGCGTTGCGGACAGCTCGGCCGCGACCGACCGCACGGCGGCCACGACTCCCTGGTTCGCGTCAAAGGCGTCCGCGGCGAACCGCGGGATCCGGCGTCGGAAGTCGTTGGCTCCCAGGCTGGAAGCGTCCACCGTGCCGGTGAGGAATCCCCGGCCCAGTGGCGAATACGGCACAAAGCCCACGCCCAGGCTGGCCGCGGCCGGAACTACGTTGCGTTCCACGTCGCGGCTCCAGATGGACCATTCGCTTTGGACCGCGGCGATGGGGTGCACGGAGTGGGCTTCGGCCAGCTCCTGCGCGGTCACCTCTGACAGGCCAAGGTGTTTGACCTTGCCCTGCTGCACCAGCCCCGCCATGGCCTCCACGGTTTCCACAATCGGAACGCGGAGGTCACGGCGGTGCATGTAGTAGAGGTCGATCACGTCCGTGCCAAGCCGCTTTAGGCTGGCGTCGACAGCCTGCCGGACGTAGGCGGCATCTCCCCGGACATCCGTGTAGCCATCAGCCGGCGAGCCCACCAGGGAAAACTTGGTGGCGAGCTGCACTTCACCCCGCCGGTCCTTGAGCAGCTGCGCGATGAGTTGCTCGTTGCTGCCTCCGCCGTAGATGTCCGCGGTGTCAATGAAGCTGACGCCGGCATCCACCGCATGGTGCAGGGTTTTGAGGGCCTCGTGCGGGTCAACTTCGCCGTAGACCGGGGTGAGGGCCATGCCGCCGAAACCCAGGGGGCTGACGTTGAGGCCGTCGCCGAGGTGTACCAATGGTGCAGTCATGAGTGCTCTCCATTCGTTTGTGGATTCTCGTCCCAGCCAAGAACCCCGGCCCTTGCCCCAGTATTCCTAGAGGGTGTCCTGTATTCCTAGCCGGTGTCCTGGCCCCACGGGATGATCCGGTCGGCGCCCCGGCGCGTGGCCTCGATCATCACCGCGTTGGCCTCATCCGGGCCCGCCGCCCATGCCTCCGCTGCGGCCCGCTCCATACCGAACTCCACGTGCCGGTCCACCAGCCGGGCAAGCCGCAGCGCGGGAGGGGAATCCATGAACCAGACCTCATCCAGCTGCGCCCGGACATCCTTCCACTCAGGTGTCTCCGCCAGCAGATAGTTTCCCTCGGTGATCACCAGCGGCACGGACGCGGGGACTGCGATGGACGCGGCCACCGGTTCGTCCAAAGTCCGCCGGAACTCGGGCGCGTACACCACCGCCTCATCCCGCCGCACAACCCGCCGCAACAGCGAGAGATAGCCGCCGACGTCGAACGTGTCCATTGCGCCCTTGCGCTGCCGCAGCGGTGTGCCGTTGATGATCGCGTTGCCCAGGTGGAATCCGTCCATCGGCACCACGACGGCGGTATCAGGGCCGAACTCCCGCTGCAGCCGGGCCGCGAACGTGGACTTGCCGGAGCCGGGTGCGCCCGTGATGCCCAGGAGTAGCCGCCGGCCGCCGTCAAGCCTGTGCTGCAGGGCGTCGAGTGCCTGCTGTACTTCGGGGGAGTCCATGGCAAAAGCCTAAACCGGAGGCCGGAATTGGCCCAATGAAGTGAGGGAAGAATGCGTCCTTCTGCCCATATCAAAAGAATCGAGCGAATCGCAAGTCACAAAAACTGCGGTTAATCAAACGTCTTTAGTGATACCTTCAACGAGGTCGCGCCCGACTAATTGATTGAATGTGAATATTTGGGGGAATTACATGTTGAAGAGAAAGTTGCCGTTTGCCCGCAAGGCAATCATTGGCGCTGCACTGATCCCGGGCATTCTGCTCGGCGGGGTTGTATCTGTTTCGGCGGCGCAGGCTGCGCCGGCCATGTCCTCCTACAGCGCGACCTCGCTCGAAACGCGGGAACCCAGGTTGCCGTCAGGCACTGCCTCGGCACTGACAGGCGCCACGGATGTGGCTCCGGGCACCACGGCGTCAGGTGAAAAGCGGATCAACATTGGTCCGGTTGTCAGCTGGATCAAGAACAACGTGGGCTGGCTCTGGAACAGTCTCGTCAACGCTGTTAAAGCCGGCTGGGGTGCCTTCCTGAACTGGTGGAACAGCCTCGCGGGCTGGATCCGCTGGTCGATCGAACAGGTCGCCGGAGCAGGTGTCGGAGCGATCTTCGAGGCCCTGCGGCATTACCTCTTCGGTTGGTAGCCTGCAGGGATTCCCTGCAGGACTGAGGTAAAGCCGGCACGGCGGCGGGGATCCACGCCGCCGTGCCAGCTTGCCCCCAACAACAGCTTCGAACGAAAGCGCTATGAAATTGGAACAGAACAACTGGCGCGGCCAGAGCGACACCATGCAGGTCAATGGCGCCACGGTCGCCAAGAAAACTTCCCTTCGACGGTTCCTGGCTTTCACGGTGCTGGCCGTTTCGGGGGCTCTGACCTGCCTCATCCGCTTTGAGTTCTTCGACCTGATCTACTTCGCTGGGTTCATCGCGGCCATAGTTGGTATTGTCGCCAGCCACGGATACAGGCAGTATTCGCACTGGATTGGCCTTGCCGTTGCCTTGTCCAGCTTCGGGACGCTTGTTTTTGGGACACTGCGCTTCATTGGGCGGCTCATGGGGGCAGCGGCCTGACCATGCGCCCGAAGGCCCTGTACCTCGTCGCGTTCCATGGCGGCACCATCCTCGTCGCCGGGGCCCTCGCAGGGTTCCTGGACCCAGCATCGCCGGTAGCGCCGGAGGCCTGGACCTGGATGGCGGCGACAGTGCTGTTCGCCGGCGTGTGGTGGCTTTACGGGAACGACTGTGGGCCGTCAGCCGGGCGGCACCGTTCCGTGTGGGGGATTCCCGCCGCAGCCGCCGCCTGCCTAATAATCAGCCACCTTATTAGTAACCGCGGAGTGGCAGGAGTTTCCCTCTTCGCCGGGATAATTCTCGTGGCGCTGGGCGAAGAATTGGTTTTCCGCTTTGCACCTTTTGTGTTATTGGCGCACTTCCAGAAAAAATGGCGCAATATGACAACTGCCATATTTGGTATTATTGTTTTTGTTGCCGCCCATATGCCATCACTGGATATCCTGCTGATCGACAAGCTGTGTTTTGCGATAGCCGCCACAGCTTTGGTGATGGCTTCCGGGGGGATTTGGCTGGCAGTTGCCCTCCACGTTTTATCCAATCTGCTGTGGCACGCCATGGTGGTCATCGGTCAGCAGGGCCACATGGGCTACTTCATGGCGGACCTTGTCCTGGTCCTGGCGGCGTTGTTACTGGCGCTGCGCTTACGTATACGGAAGGAATTGTCCATTGGGGTTAGCGTCTGAGGCTGTTTCAGGGATTTCCTTCGCGGGGGTCACCAAGGCATACGCCGGGCGGAACGTGGTGGACTCCGTCAGCTTTGACTGCCCGCGGGGATCCATCACTGGATTCCTCGGGCCGAACGGAGCGGGCAAATCAACCACGCTGCGCGTTGCGGCCGGCCTGACCCGCGCTGACGCCGGCGAAGTCCTTTTCAACGGACACCGGCGCCAGGACCTGGAAAACCCGGGACGCACCATCGGCTTCGTCCTGGACCCCACGGCATTGCACCCGGGCCGCTCGTTGCAGGAGACCCTGAAGCTGAACGCAATGCTGCTGGGCGCGCCGCGCTCCGCCGTCGAAAATGCCCTCAGCGTTGCGGGCCTTGAGTCAGTGCGGAGAAAGCGGGTGGGCTCGCTGTCCCTGGGGATGCGGCAGCGGCTGGTCCTCGGCATGGCCCTGCTCGCCGGACCCCAGTTCCTGGTCATGGATGAGCCCACCAACGGACTCGACGCCGATGGTGCGCTTTGGGTCCGGAACTTCCTGAAGCATTTCAGCGCCCAGGGCGGCACCGTGCTGCTCTCCAGCCACCTTCTCCGCGACATGCAGGCAGTGGCGGACCACATTGTCATTATCGACCGCGGGCGGATCGTCGCCTCCGGCACCGCCGCAGAGTTCAGCGTCAGCTCCAGGACCAAGGCCACCGCCGTCGAACCGGAGCGCCTCACGGAAGTCTGCAGGAGGAGTGGGTGGGGCTTTGACCTTTCCGGGCGGGAATTTCTGGTTGACGCCACGCCCGAGGACATTGGCCGGGCATGCCTTGAGTACGGGGTGGTGCTGACGCATCTGTCCAACATCACGGAGTCAGCGCTCGAGGAGAAATTCCTTGCCTTGACGTCCGGGGAATTCAGCAGCCGCAACAACAACCTGGAGCAGATCCGATGAGCCAGCACACCCTCCAGCAAACGCCCGTCCGGAACGGCAGGGACCGGCAAGTCGGGTTTGCGCGACTGGTTGCTTTCGAAGTCCGCAAGCTGGTGGACACACGCAGTTCGCTGGCGATCTTCGCAGTGCTCGCTGTCATTGCCGTGGCGCTGGTGGTTGGGCTGGCAGTTGTCGGATCCGGACAAGGCACCCCCGTCACCTTCGCCAGCCTGGCCGGGAGCATCGGGCTTTTCACGGCGCTGGCGATGCCGCTCATCGGCATCCTGGGGATGACGTCCGACACCGCGTACCGGACAACGCTGGTTTACTACCCGCTGCTGCGGGGCAGGACCTCGCAGTTCTGGGCCAAGGTCCTCGCTGCCGCCGTCCTGGCCCTTGCCCTCCAGGTTTTTGTGTTCCTGCTGTCCTCTGTTGTGGCTGCCGCCCTGGCCGGTGCCGGACCAGGTGCCGCTGGTGCATTCGACGGTGTAGGGCAGGAACTGGCAACCGGCCTGGCCTCCTGCTTGCTGAGCACCATGTTCGGTGTGGCCCTCGCCGCGGCGATCCGCCGGACCGCGCTGGCAATCGTCGCCGTCATCCTGGTCAGCCTTGTGGGCAACGGACTCATCCTCACCCTCCTGCCGGATGCCAGCGGCTACCTCAGCACCATTACGGCGCTGGGTGCGCTGATCGGTGGACCGGATGCACCCACGGCGCTGGAAGTGGCGTCGTCCCTAACCCTCTGGTACCTGATTCCCCTCGGCATCGGCTGGTGGATTACGGAGAAGAGCGAGGCGTAGTGTTCCTGCCAGCCGGCAGCGCCTTCAGCCCGGCGGCGCAGGCCACAATCCCCCCGATGAACAGCACCTTCATGACACTGAAGGGTTCGACGCCGGTGGCCATCGCCCAGCCCACCGTCAGGGCAGCGCCGATCCCCACCCAGACGGCGTAGGCCGTGCCGAGCGGGATGCTGCGGATGGCCAGGCCAAGGCCGATCATGCTCAGGGTGGCCGTCACGGTGAAGACAAGTGTGGGCAGGGGCCGGGTGAAACCGTCGGACAGGCCCAAGGCGGTGGCCCAGACGGCTTCCAGCACGGCAGAAGCCAGCAGCATCAGCCAGGCAGCAGAACGCTTATTCATTACGCCACCACCTTCAGGCCAACCACGCACGCGGCGATGCCGGTGAGCAGCAGCAGGCGCGCCGTCGTCGGACGTTCCGCCCTGATGGTGATCGCGTAGGCGGACGTCAGCACCACGCCCACGCCCACCCACACGGCGTACGCGGTGCCGGTGGGGATGGACTGCATGGCGATGGCGAGGCCGGCCATGCTGGCGAGGACGGAGACCAGGAAGAGGAGGGCAGGCGCGAGCCGGCGTCGGCCGGAGGCCTGGAATGTCCGGTGCAGAGCTGCGGCCCAGACGGCCTCCAGCGCCCCGGAAAGAATGAGAATTAACCACGACATGACAGATCCTTTGGCCAGTCTTGTCGCGTGCCGGGTACTGAACCGTCGTCCGGAGGGTCCTGTGCGGAGCCTTGTTTCCAGCATAGCAACGCCCGACGGCGGGTGGCCGGGTTGGTGGCCAACCTCACCGCCGGGGTTCCGGCCCAAGTAGGTAGGGGCGGGGCAGGACCTTAGAGAGCGCCGCCGGCAGTCTCAGGCGCGGAGGAGTCGCGGCCCCCGTTGCCCACCGTTTCGCGGGCGATGAAGTTCTCGATGTCGAACAGGTTGTCCGCGCGCTCGGCGATGTTAAAGAGGGTGGTCATGGCGGCGACCTCCTCCACCTGCTCCTTCAGGAACCACAGCATAAACTGCTCGCCCAGGGCGTCGTCCTCGGAACGGGCGGCGCGGAACAGGGCCTCGATCGCGGCTGTCACTTCCTTCTCCTGCTCCAGCGCCAGGGCCAGCGGCTCGGTCACGGAGGAGAAGTCGTTGCGCACGGTGGGGACGCCCGGGATGGTGAATTCAATGTCGCGGTCCAGCATGTACTGCACCATCATCATGGCGTGGTTCCGCTCCTCCACCGACTGCCGGTAGAAGTAGCGGGCCAGCTGCGGGAGGTCCTGGTTGGCGAACCAGGTGGCCACGGCAATGTACTGCTGCGAGGCCGCGAATTCGTTGCCGATCTGGGTGGACAGGAGCGCATTAAAGGGTGTGGAAGTCATAGCCAGAGTCTAGGAGCGCCCCGCGCCGCTGACCAGTCTGGAAAGGCTCAGATAACGAAGGCGAGGCTAGCCTGCAGCGCTGGATCAGGCAGTCACGCGGTCGATTGAAACCACGGCCAGGAAGCCGCGGCCCAGGATTTCGGGGGTCCCGGTATCGGAGCCGACGACGGCGTCATACCTGTTGAGTGCCTCGGGTTCCGTGGGGCTGGGGGCAGCTTCCTCGGCGTCGGCTTCTGCGGCGGCAGCGGCTCCCGCGGCCTCCGCGGCTTCCGCGCTGACGCTGACGCTGAGGTTGCCAGCGCTGACGGTGGCCTGGCCCTGCAGCAGCACTGCGAGCTGGCCCTCAAAAACCGGGTGTGCGCGCTTTTTGGAGAGCTCGATGATGGACGTGAAGCCCTTGAACGAACCCGTCCGGGCGATGACATTCAGGTCGCGGATGTCCCCGGTGGGCAGGGCCCCGTGCGCGGCAGCTTCGCCGGAGAACCTGAACGGCCGGTACTTCTCCAGCGGGTGTTCGTCGCCGTCCACGGTGAGCAGGAGGAGTTCCCCGTCGATCACGGTCAGCACGCGTTCCATGCCCGGGAACGCCGAGAAATCCCCGGACTTGCTGACGTCGGCGATGCTGACGCGCCAATCCCAGGCGCCGTCCTGCGCCGAGGCGGCCTTCGGGTGGCTGGCAAGCTCCCGGGTCACCCCGCCGCCGTTGCGCCACGGTTCGGACCTGAGTTCTGCGAAGCGGATGATCTCCATCGGACCAGCCTAGTTTGTTTGGGCGTCCTCTCCAGTGTTTGGGCGACCCCGCCACGCGTGGCATGCTGGGCAAATGCGCCAGGGGATCACCGAGGAACAGAGCCGGCTGCTGACGTCCTGGCTTGGGGAATTCAGTGTGGTGCGGGATTACTCCTGGCCCCTGCAGGACACCAATGTCCTCCACGTAGTCACGCCGTTGGGCGAAGGATTCATCGTCAAGGCGAGCACCACAAGCCACCATATCCACCGCGAGATCGGCGCCCATGCCGGCGGGTTCGACGGGCTTCACGGCCGGGTCCCCACGTTGCGCCATGCCTCGGCGAAGGCCGGGATCCTGGTGACGGAATTCCTGCCGGGGATCCGGGTTGAGGGGACACCGGCCGAGGATGAGCCGGAAACGTACCGCCAGGCGGGGGAGCTGCTGGCGACGATTCACCGGCCCGCCGGGGAATCGTCCACTTATGCAGAAGCCCTCACGGCAAAGACCAGGGCGTGGATGGACCGCGCCCACGGACTGCTGCCCGAAACGCATCTGGATAGCTTTGAGCGGGAGCTGGAGGCACTGCAGCCGGGCGTGGTGCAGCTCGTGGCAACGCACGGCGATTACCAGCCAAGGAACTGGCTGCAGGACAACGGTCAGATCAAGGTGATCGACTTTGGCCGAGCCGAACTGCGTCCGTGGGTGCACGATCTGGTGCGCATCAGCCACCAGCAGTTCGTCCACCGGGCCGACCTGGCGGACGCGTTCCATGCCGGCCTGGGCAAAACGGTGGGACCGGCGGAATTAGACGTTTGGCGGCTGGAGAACCTGAACCACGCCATCGGCACGGTGGTGTGGGCCAACCAGGTGGGCGACGCCGCGTTTGAACAGACAGGCCGCATCATGGTGGAGCGTTTGCTGTCCGGCGCCTGAAATGGAACCGGCCCACATCGGCGCAGGGGGCACTTCCCTGCTAATCTCCTCCCGGGGGACGTCACCAAGACAGCCTGAAGGAGCCGGAAATGTTCGTCAAAGTCTGTGGTCTCAGTACGCCCGAATCCGTCCGTGAGGCCGTGAAGGCCGGGGCGGACGCCGTCGGCTTTGTCCTGACGGCCAGCCCGCGGGTGGTCTCGCCGTCGCAGGTTTCCACTCTTCTAGCCGATGTGCCGGAAGGGGTGCTTGCCATCGGCGTTTTCCGGCATGAACCTGTCGCCGATGCCATTGCCATCGCCCGTGCCGCCGGACTCCAGTGGGTCCAACTCCATGCGGACCTCACCCTGCAGGACGTCACAACAGTGCACGACGCCGGCATGAAGCTGATCAGGGCGGTCACCATGGCAGCCACTGCGGAGGCGTTCGCCGACTGGGGCGAGGAAATCCTGTTGATTGATGCCGCCGTGCCCGGCTCCGGAGAAGCCTGGGACTACGCCTCCATGGTGGACGTGACGGCGCTCCAGGACCGCAAGTGGCTGCTGGCTGGCGGATTGGATCCGGACACCGTGGCGCACGCCACCGCAGCCTCAGGCGCCTGGGGCGTGGACGTCAGCTCCGGCGTCGAGGTTTCCCGTGGCGTGAAGGACCTGGAGAAGATCCGGGCCTTCGTGAAGGCCGCCAAGGGCTGAGGCCCGGTCCAGGTTTTAGGGTCCAAGTTCCGAGGCCGAAGATCAGGGGCCAATCAGGGCAGACCCCTACGTTTTTGTCAGACCCCGCGGGGCACAATGGACAGATGAAGACTCTGCTCAACATCATCTGGCTGGTTTTCGGCGGACTCTGGCTTGCCCTGGGCTATTTCCTGGCCGGCATCATCTGCTGCTTGCTCATCGTCACCATTCCGTGGGGCATCGCGTCGTTCCGGATTGCGGCGTACACGCTCTGGCCGTTCGGGCGCATGGTGGTGGACAAGCCGGGCGGAACGGGCGTTTTCCCGCTGCTGGGGAATGTCATCTGGCTGGTGGTGGCCGGCATCTGGATCGCGATCGGCCACGTGGTCACAGCCTTTGCCATGGCGGTCACCATCATCGGCATCCCGCTGGCCATCGCCAACCTCAAGCTCATCCCGGTCAGCCTGATGCCGCTGGGCAAGCAGATCGTTCCCACCAACAGCCCGTTCGTTACCGCGTACCGTTAGCCGGCGGCCTTCCCCGGGGTTTCGGTATACCCGGGGACTAGTCCCTGGGCTTCGAGCTCCTCTGACCGGAGCGCCCGCAGCACGCAGAATTCGTTGCCGTCCGGGTCAGCCATGACCACCCAGGTCACCTCCGGCCCCTGCCCGACAGAAATGCGCGACGCGCCAAGGGCTTCCAGCCGCTGCACCTCCTCGGCCTGGTCATCCGGACGCAGGTCCAGGTGCAGCCTGTTCTTGATCTCCTTCTGCTCCGGCACCTTCACGAACAGCAGGTCCGGGCTGACGCCGTCGGCCGGGCTGCCTGCGGGCGGCTCCAGCACGATTTCGTCTTCCACCTCGTAGGTGCGGCGCCAGCCCAGGGCCTTCTCCCAGAAATCGGCTGGCACTTTGGGGTCGGTTGAATCGATGCTGACGGCTTGGATGCGCAGGTTCATCCGAGCAGTCTTGCACCGGCCGGGTCGCCCGTAAAGGCTCCTGGCGGTTGCGCGAAGAGTCAGGCCAGCTCGCCCCGCAGGTTCCGGCGGGCGGCATCGAGCCACAGCTCCCGTGCGCGGTCGCTGTGGAACAGAGGGTCCAGTTCCAGCAGGTGACGGACGACGGCGGCGCGGCCGGCTGCGAAGTCGGCGTCGCCGATGTGCGCGTAGTCTTCCCGGACAGCCGCCACATACCGGGCGTACGGCTCAGGTTCGCCGCCGAGGACTGACAGGTCCGCGTCGCACAGGAGTGCCCCGTCGTCGTCCCCTGGCTCCGAGCGGTGGTCCGATGTCAGCCGCACCAGCCGCGCCACCTCGTCTATATCGTCGGCCGGGAGACCGGCGTCCGCGAGACGATCTTCGGCGAGACGGGCCGATTCCTCTTCGTCCTGACCGGCAACCCCGCGGTACACGGCATCGTGGAACCAGGCTGCGAGCAGCACGGTCCGCGGCGGATCTGCGGGGTCCACGAGCAGGTCCAAGGCCTCCAAAACTGCCAGCAGGTGCGTGCAGCCGTGATACCGGCGGTGATCCTCGCTCCAGCGGTCCAGCAGGTCCAGGAAGAGGGCGTCATGACCCGGCATGATGGCTTCCCAGCGTTTCAGCAGCGGGACCTTGAGTGACTTGTTGCGCTGCCGGGCCGGGATGCGCAGCCGGCTGGCGATGAGCTTGCGGACCAGGATCCGGGCTTCCACCGGGATGGCGCCCGCGGCCGCCAGGTCGTCAAACCGGCGCTCGGCGACGTCGTAATGGTCGCCGTCGAACGCCCGGTCCGGGATGCCGGCCGCGGCAGCGAAGGCGTGCAGTTCCGCCAGCGACGTGTCCGAGATGAGGTGCGAAAAGTGCGTGCCGTGGGCGGGCCACAGCGGCGGATCAAGGTAAATCGCCATGGGGGAAGTCTAGTGCGGCTCTCCGGGGCCGGTCAGGAGCCGGCCGGCAGGATGTTCTGGTTTCCTTGGAAAACGTTCCGCGGATCGAAGTCCCGCTTGACCCTGGCCAGCCGCGCGTAATTCCCGTTTCCGAACGCGGCCCGGATGCGCTCCTGGCCTTCGTTGCCGATGAAATTTAGCCACACCCCGCCCGAGGCATAGGGCGCAATTTTGCCGCGGAAGTCCTTCACCCAGGCCTTGGCCAGCTCGCCTTCCTCGGGCGTTGGCGAGATGCCGTAGGGGTGGCTCACCCAGGCCGCGTTTCGATTGATCAACGGCGTGGCCGCCCCAGCGTTCCCGCCCACGGCGCCGCCCCAGCGGGCGATGAGCTGCTGGGACGTGGCATCGGGCAGGTTCCGGGCCGACTCCACAAACAGGTCCAGGGCCGCATCGGGAAGTTCGTCGTGGTAGTCCGCGCTCCAGTAGTTGTAGTGGTCCGGCGGATCGTCGATGGAGCCGTTGAACTCTGCATACGGTGTGTCAGCCACCAGGTCAACGGCCGGCCCGAGCTCGCGGAACGGCCGGGCATGTTCGGAGCCCTCCTCGGGCTCACCCGCGTAGACGTACGCGATGAGGGTGGCCATCTTTCCCACCAGGTGCTCCGGAACAAACGGCTCCGGCGGCGCAGTGAAATACAGGAGCCCCAGGCCCACGCCATCAGGGGCGGCCAGAGCCAGGTCCCGGAACGCCCGGGAAACATCAGTGGCCGCCTCCCCGGGCCACAGCCAAAACCCGGCGTGGACCACCGGGCCAAGCCGGTGCGCCTGGAACGTGAAGGACGTGGCCACGCCGAAATTGCCGCCGCCGCCATGGAGGGCCCAGAAGAGTTCCGGGTTTTCCCGCGCACTCGCGGTGACGCGCTCGCCGTCGGCCGTCACCAGGTCCACCGAGACGAGGCTGTCGCACGCGAATCCGAAGGACCGCTCCAGCCACCCGGAGCCGCCGCCCAAGGTGAAACCGGCCACTCCGGTGGTGGAGGCCCGCCCGCCCGTCACGGCCAGGGCATGTTCCTGGGTGGCGTGATCGAACTCGCCCCAGGTCACGCCGGCCCCCACGGTGACGATGCCGGATTCGGGGTCCACATCGATTGACTTCATGGGCCGGACATCGATCACCAGGCCGTCGTTGTTCATGGACATGCCGGCCACTGAGTGGCCGCCGGCGCGGACAGCAATGGCGAGGGAATTCTCCCGGCCATAGCGTAGGGCTTCGGCCACGTCCGCATCATTGGAACACTGGGCAATGACCGCCGGACGCCGGTCAATCATGGCGTTGAAGATTTTCCGGGCCGGGTCATAGTCGGGGCTGTCAGGCCTGATCCACTTCATCACAAACGCTCCTCAGCGACTGCGGCCCCTCCCCTCCACATAGCGTAGGACTTCGGCCCACCACCTTCCAGAGGCAGCCCAACTGATGCCACGAGCGGGAGCGAAGAAGCGGCAAAGTCATATTCTGATACGCGGCGAAAACTACTAAGAAAACCCGCAAATGCGGACTAGGATCATGAAATGCCCACTATTCGCGTATCCGAAGCCGCGCGGTTCCTTGGCGTCAGTGACGACACCGTCCGGCGCTGGACTGAGAACGGCAGCCTTACCCCCGTCAAGGACGACGCCGGCCGGCTGGCCGTGGACGGCCTGGAGCTGGCCAGGCACGCCCAGAAGCTCGCGCAGCTTCCCGAGGACCCGCACCGCTCAGGGAGTTCGGCGCGCAACAGGTTCGTGGGCCTGGTCACGGGCATCACTGCGGACAAGGTCATGGCCCAGGTGGAACTCCAGTGCGGGCCGTTCCGGGTGGTGTCGCTGATGAGCAGCGAAGCCGTCCGGGACCTGGGCTTGGAACTCGGCTCCGTGGCCACAGCGGTGGTCAAAGCAACCACAGTCATCATCGAAACCCCGCATGGAAAGAGCATCATTTGAGCACCCGCAAACACGCCAGCGCCACCATCATCACGGCCGCCCTCATGCTGGGCCTCGCCGCGTGCGCACCGGCTACGACGCCCGCGGCCACACAGTCCGCCGCGTCGCAGTCCCCGGGCGCCGCCGGTCAGGTCTCGGGGACCATCACGGTCTTCGCAGCCGCGTCGCTCAAGGCCACGTTCACCCAACTGGCCAGCGACTTCGAGGCGAAGAACCCCGGCACCAAAATCGTATTGAGCTTCGCCGGCTCCTCGGACCTGGTCACCCAGATCACCCAGGGCGCACCGGCCGATGTTTTTGCCTCCGCCGACACCAAGAACATGACCAAACTGGCCGATCCCAAGCTCCTGGACGGGACCGCGAAGAACTTCGCCACCAACGTCCTGGAGATCGCCGTCCCGCCGTCCAACCCGGCGTCGATCGCGTCCTTCGCCGACCTGGCCAAGCCAGGCGTCAAGGTGGTTGTCTGTGCCAGCCAGGTTCCGTGCGGGGCGGCCGCGGACACGGTGGAAAAGGCCGCGGGCGTGACCCTCTCGCCGGTCAGCGAGGAGTCATCGGTGACGGACGTCCTGGGCAAGGTCACCTCGGGCGAGGCCGACGCCGGCCTGGTCTACGTCACCGACGTCAAAGGCGCCGGCGGCAAGGTCAAGGGAATCCCGTTCGACGAATCCGGCAAGGCAGTCAATACCTATCCCATCGCCGCAGTAGGCTCGAGCCGGAACCAGGAACTGGCGGCAGCCTTCATCGCCATGGTGACCGGCGCCGACGGGCAGAAAACCCTCGGCGAGGCCGGCTTCGGCGCACCGTAAGCACGCGGCCCCCAAGGAGACCATGAGACAGGCCAGGAACGGCGGGTACGGCGGCGTCCCACGCTGGATTTACGTCCTCGCGGCTGCCGGCGGACTGTTCGTGGTGCTGCCGCTGGCGGCCATGGTGGGCAAGGTCAACTGGACCCAGTTCATCCCGCTGATCACCTCGGAAGCGTCGCTGCAGGCCCTTGGGTTGAGCCTGCGCACATCCGCGGCCAGCACCGTCCTCTGCATCGTGCTGGGTGTGCCGCTCGCCCTGGTCCTGGCCCGCGGCAGCTTCCCCGGCCAGCGCGTCCTCCGCTCACTGGTCCTGCTGCCGCTGGTGCTTCCGCCGGTGGTGGGCGGCATCGCGCTCCTGTACACGTTCGGGCGGCAGGGGCTGCTGGGCCGGACGCTGGAAGTGGCTGGCCTGCAGATCGCCTTTTCGACGACGGCGGTCATCCTGGCCCAGACGTTTGTGGCCCTTCCGTTCCTGGTGGTCAGCCTCGAGGGTGCCCTGCGGACCGCCGGGAACCGGTACGAAGCGGTGGCGGCGACGCTCGGCGCCGGGCCCACCACAGTGCTCCGCAGGGTCACCCTCCCGCTCGTGCTGCCGGGACTGGCGTCCGGCGCGGTGCTGTCCTTCGCGCGCAGCCTGGGCGAATTCGGCGCCACGCTCACGTTCGCCGGCAGCCTGCAGGGGGTGACCCGGACCCTGCCGCTGGAAATCTACCTGCAGCGGGAAACGGACGCCGATGCCGCCGTCGCGCTTTCCCTGGTCCTCGTGGCGGTGGCGGTTGCCGTGGTGGCGCTCGCGTACCGCAGTCCCCGCGCCGCCGAACGGGCCCCCGCGCTTAGCAGGGAAGGCACGACGACGGCGCCGGCCCAGGGAGGAGGTGCGGTCCGGTGACGTTCTCGGTTCAGGCCGCCGTGGCTGGCCGTGGGTTTGACGTCTCCCTCGCGGTGGGGCCGGCCGAAACGGTGGCCGTCATGGGAGCCAACGGCGCGGGCAAATCGACCCTGCTGAACGTCATCGCGGGCCTGCTGCACCCGGACTCGGGCACGGCCCTACTGGACGGCAGGACCCTGTTCGACCTCACCGCCGGGCGTGGCGAATGGACGGCTCCCCACCGGCGCGGCACGGCGCTCCTGGCCCAGGAACCGCTGCTTTTCCCGCACCTGAGCGTGCTGGAGAACGTGGCCTTCGGGCCCCGGAGTGCGGGGGCTTCGAAGCCGGCCGCGCGGGAGTCCGCCCTGCGGTGGCTCGCGGAAGTCGAGGCGACGGAGCTGCAGTCTCGCCGCCCGGCCGAGCTTTCCGGCGGCCAGGCGCAGCGCGTTGCGGTGGCGCGGGCGCTCGCTGCCGCCCCCGGCCTCCTGCTCCTGGATGAACCGATGGCCGCGTTGGATATCCATGCCGCGCCGCTGCTCCGGCGCCTGCTCAAGCGCGTTCTGACGGGCCGGCGCGCCATCATCATCACGCACGACGTCCTCGATGCCCTGATGCTGGCCGACCGGGTGGTCATCCTCGAAAACGGGCGGATCAGCGAGGAAGGCCCAACGCGGGACATCCTCCAGCGCCCGCGCAGCCGGTTCGCGGCCGGACTCGCCGGACTCAACTTTGTGGCCGGCCACCTGACCGAACACGGTCTGCGGGCCGGCGCCCTCAACCTCTATGGCCACCACGACGTAGACGGCCCGCTCCTCACCGGACAGCCGGGCGTGGCTGTCTTCCCGCCGTCGGCCGTTTCCGTTTTCCTCACCGAAGCGCATGGCAGCCCGCGGAACTCCTTCGCCGTGACCATTACCGACCTGGAGCCCCACGGGGACGGGATCCGGGTCCGCGCCGGGGAGGGCGGGCAGCTGAGCGCGGACATCACTCCGGCTGCCTCTGTAGATCTCGGGTTGGCGCCGGGCATGCAGGTGTATTTCGTAATCAAGGCCGGTGCCGTGGCCATCTACCCGGGCTGAAGGGGCGGGAATGCGCGGGTAGGCTGGTCAGCGTCGTCCGGACGCGGCGGCGGTATTGGGGGAGAACCATGAAGAAAATTACGACGGCGGCTGCCGTCCTGGCGCTGCTGGCGGGCCTGTCCGGGTGCAGCCTGTTCCCGCCGCCGACGCCGCTGCCGGACATCGCCCCGGCAACGCCCGCGTCCGTGCTTCCGCCGGATTGCCCGTTTGTGGGCCGGGACGACGTGTCGCCGGTCCGGATCCCCAAGGGCACGCCGCGCGAAACCATCGGCAGCGTCCTGAACGCCTACAGCGGCTGGCTCAACGCCGGCTCCGAGCTGGTCACGGCGTGGAGCCCGGGCACGGCTGTGCCGGCAAACTGCGTCGCCGATCTCGCGGCGAAAAACGCGGAGGCCTATTCGAGCACCCTGTTCACCACCCACAGCGACGTCGCGTGGCAGGAATATTTCGCGGCGGTGAGGGTGATGAACCAGCAGAACCTGGCGGCGGTCCGGACGGCCGGGCCTGAGACGGGCGGGCGCGGCACGTTTGCGCTGCTGCAGGAGATCGATTCGAGCGCCACGGACAGCGGCACGTTCCTGAAGTTCGACGCCGTCTACCGCCCCACCGTTGCCGGGCAGGGCAGCTGGGAGGACCTGGACAAGCCCACCCGCTGGTATGTGGAACTTGTCCCGGCGGGGGAGTTCCTGGTGATCAACTACATCGAAACCAAGCCTGCGGCCGGCTATCCGGCAATGCCCTAAACCGGCCGCAGACCGCTGGCTACATCCCCGGGATGTCGAGTGTTTCGTGGATCTGGATGGTGGCGCCTTCGCCGGACATGAAGTGAGGGTGGCCGTCCATCAGCGCAACAGCGGCGTCCAGATCCTCGGCCTGGATGACGCTGTAGCCGCCCAGCGTTGCCTCGGCGTCTGTGACTGCCGAACCGTCCAGGACCTTGGCGGCGCCCAGCGGCGTTCCGAGGTCAACGATGCCGTCACCGGCCCTGGTAGCCCAGTCCATCCACATTTTCATGCCGGCCTCGGCCTCTTCGGGGCTCGCTTCCGCCATGGCTTCTTCGGCTGGCTTGGGCGATTTGTACAGAACCACAAATTTCTTCACGGTACGTCCTTGTCTTCGTGCGCCGCTCCGGCAGGGGGCGACGGACCCCGACGAAGGAGCCACGTCGATAAATGTCCGGCGTTCGCCTCCCCGGGGTGCTAGCAGCTCGAATGCGTCTTCTCCCTGCGCGTCTCACCGTTCGTGACGACAACCTGGGAGTTGGCGCGGCACGTCACGCCATCCTCGGTAAACGTGTTCTGGCTACTCAACTTTGTCAGGTTGTCCGTCAGGGTGTAATGCGTTTTATAGTCGAACGACGACTGGCCGTCAGTCGTCTGATCGCGGGTGTTGGTCGTGTAGTGACCGTCGACGTTTCGAGTCGCGCCGCGGTACTCATAGGTGTACGACCCATCGGGGTTGCTGGTTTCGGTGTGTTCCACCTGGGCGCGGTTGCTGCCCGGGTCGGACGGCGGCGCGGCCAGCGCCGGCGAGGCAGTGAGGGCGAGAGCCAGGCCAGCGCCGGAGGCGACGACCAAGCGGGTCAAACGGTTCATTGTTAGGGTCCTTCCGCTTCTTTGTCGGGCGGCCCCAACCGCAGTGAGTGGATTCTACTGATTGCCTACAGCTCCGCACAACACTTTCGCGAGCATCTTGTCGCTACGCCAGTCCGTGGACACGGATTTCCACATAGGCGTGGTGCGGCTCTGGACAGGCAGTTCGCCGTCGGCAAACATGGGGCGTAGTGGGCATTTCCTCAAAGTTGAGCGTTGTAGACTCAACTTAGCGAAAAGTGCATATCCCGGAAGGAGCTCTCTTTGGACGTCAAATTCACCACCAAGAGCCAGGAGGCTCTTTCGGCAGCAGCCATGAACGCCTCCACGGCAGGAAATCCCCAGGTGGAACCGGCCCACCTGCTCAAGGCGCTGATGGATCAGCGGGAGGGCGTCGCCGTCGCGCTTCTCCGCGCCACGGGCGCAGACCCGGATACCGTCAGCGTGCAGGCGAGCGGCGCCATCAAGGCGCTGCCGGCAACGTCGGGCGGCTCCACGCAGCAGGCTCAGCTGTCCCGGCCCGCGCTGCTGGCCATCCAGAACGCCAAAAACGAGGCCGACCGGCTGGGTGACACGTATGTCTCCACCGAAGTGCTGTTGTTGGGGCTCTCAGCCGGGAGTGACGCCGTCGGGCGGTTAATGCGCGACGCCGGTGCCTCCCATGAAGCGCTGCTCGCCGCCCTGCCGGGTGTCCGCGGCGACCGCAAGGTCACCACACCGGACCCGGAAAACACGTTCCAGTCGCTGGAGCGGTTCGGCACTGACCTCACCGCGATGGCGCGTGCGGGCAAGCTGGACCCGGTGATCGGGCGCGACGCCGAGATCCGGCGCATCATCCAGGTGCTGAGCCGCCGCACCAAGAACAACCCCGTCATCATCGGCGAGCCTGGTGTGGGCAAGACTGCCGTCGTCGAAGGACTCGCCCAGCGGATCGTGGCCCGTGATGTCCCGGAAAGCCTGCGGGGCAAAACCCTTATCGCCCTGGACCTCGCCTCCATGGTGGCCGGCGCCAAGTACCGCGGCGAGTTCGAGGAGCGGCTCAAGGCCGTCCTGGAGGAGATCAAGAATTCGGACGGCCAGATTGTCACGTTCATCGACGAGATCCACACGGTGGTGGGCGCCGGTGCCACGGGGGAGTCGTCGATGGATGCCGGCAACATGCTTAAGCCCATGTTGGCCCGCGGTGAGCTGCGGCTGATCGGTGCCACCACCTTGGATGAGTACCGCGAGAACATCGAGAAGGACCCCGCGCTGGAGCGCAGGTTCCAGCAGGTGTACGTGGGCGAGCCCAGTGTGGAGGACACCATCGGTATTCTCCGCGGCCTCAAGGAGCGCTACGAGGCGCACCACAAGGTCACCATCGCCGACTCCGCGCTGGTGGCGGCCGCCACGCTGTCCAACCGCTACATTTCCGGCCGCCAGCTGCCGGACAAGGCGATCGATTTGGTGGATGAGGCAGCTTCGCGGCTGCGGATGGAGATCGACTCCGCGCCGGAGGAGATCGACCAGCTGCAGAGGGCCGTGGACCGGCTTACCATGGAGGAACTGGCTCTTGCCGGTGAGAAGGATCCCGCGTCCGTGGAACGCCTCGCCGCGATCCAAGCGGACAAAGCCGACAAGACTGAAGAGCTGGACGCATTGAACGCCCGCTGGGCTGCCGAGAAGGCTGGGTTGAACCGGGTGGGTGACCTGAAGGCGAAGCTGGACGAACTTCGCTCCCAGCAGGAAAAGGCCGAGCGGGAAGGCGATCTGGAAACAGCCTCGCGCATCATGTATGGCGAGATTCCTGCGCTGGAACGTGAACTGAACGCCGCCGCGGCAGCCGAAGAGGCGGTAACGGACAAACCTGCCCCGATGGTGGCTGACGAGGTCACGGCGGACGACATTGCGGACGTCATTTCCGCGTGGACCGGCATCCCCGCCGGGCGCATGCTGCAGGGCGAAAGCCAGAAACTGCTCCACATGGAGGAGGAGATCGGCAAACGCCTGATCGGCCAGGCCAAGGCGGTGGCCGCGGTGTCCGACGCCGTCCGCCGTGCGCGGGCCGGCATCAGCGATCCCAACCGGCCCACGGGTTCGTTCCTGTTCCTGGGGCCCACTGGCGTGGGCAAGACCGAGCTGGCCAAGGCGCTCGCGGATTTCCTGTTCGACGACGAACGCGCCATGGTGCGGCTGGACATGTCCGAGTACGGCGAGAAGCACTCGGTGGCGCGGCTGGTGGGCGCCCCTCCGGGATACGTCGGCTACGAGGAGGGCGGCCAGCTGACGGAAGCCGTCCGCCGTCGGCCGTACTCGGTGGTCCTGCTGGACGAGGTGGAAAAGGCCCATCCGGAGGTTTTCGACATCCTCCTGCAGGTGCTCGACGACGGTCGCCTCACCGATGGCCAGGGCCGGACCGTGGACTTCCGCAACGCCATCCTGGTGCTGACGTCCAACCTGGGCAGCCAGTTCCTGGTGGACCAGTCACTGGACGCGCAGGCCAAGCGGACCGCGGTCATGACCATGGTCAACGCCTCCTTCAAGCCGGAGTTCCTGAACCGGCTGGACGAGATTGTGCTGTTTGAAGCCCTGACCGTTGACGAGCTGGCGGAGATTGTGGAACTGCAGGTGGCCGAGCTCGGCAGGAGGCTGCGCGATCGCCGGCTCTCCCTGGACGTGTCCGACGGCGCCCGCGCCTGGCTGGCCATGTCCGGCTTCGACTCCGCGTACGGTGCCCGTCCACTGCGCCGGCTAGTGCAGCGGGAGATCGGCGACCGCCTGGCCAAGGCCATCCTGTCCGGCGACATCGCCGACGGTGACACGGTGCTGGTGGACACCGCGGCCGACGTCGACGAACTCACGATCGAAGGGCTGGAGGCGCTTGCGGGACCCGACGGCGATGCTCCCGCTGGCACGGGCCTGGTGGTGCGGCGGAAGGAATAGCGGTCCTGCAAGGCTCGGGCGAAGCCTATTTCAGGGCAGCAGATTCCCGTATTTCATAGCTGAGGTTTTGGTGGTCCGTATCCATTTCGTTGACTTGGATGCGGTATCCGTCGGGGTCATTGACAGTGATGAAACGGCCGAACGTTTCGTCCATGATGTCCGACGGGGCATATCCGGCAGCTCTTAGTCGCTCTGCGGTGAGCTCCAGCCTTTCGTCGGTGGAGAAGTGCAGCCCTACCGCTCCGGCATCTGAGTGTGTGGTTCCCGCCTGGGCAATGTGGAGCCCAAGTTGCCCGCCGTTGCCGTGCAGGTCCGCCCAGGTTCCGCTTGTTGCTGCTGCGTTCTCGTTCAACCCAAGGGTGGAATAAAACTTGTTGGCGAGCTCGATGTTCCGCACGAAGCGGATCGGTGTAACTCTCATTTGGTTGAACCTTCCTTGTTGAGGGCCTGGGTCAGCGTTTCTTCGACGAACGACGACAGTGATAGTCCGCGTTCGATTGCTGCGTGTTTGACCTGCTTGACTAGGTGTGTTGGCAGGTAGATGTTGAATTGTGTCTTGTCGGCCATGGCTAGAATGCTAGCAATCTAGCATTCGGTCCGCAAGAGGGATCCGGGTGGCCTGTAGGCTTCGTGGGTGATTCCAGGAAAGACGTCCCGGCTTCGATTCCGTCAGATGACTTCAGCGGACCTCGACAAAATGACTGCGCTTCTGAGTGATCCTGCTGTCATGGCGTATTACCCCGCACCCAAGACGCGGGAAGAGGCCGCGCAGTGGATCGCCTGGAGTGAAGCGAACTACGCCACGCATGGTTACGGCCTTTGGCTTGTGGAAACTCTCGATGGCGAGTTTCTGGGTGACTGCGGACTTACCTGGCAGCAGGTCAATGGTCGCAGCGAGTTGGAGGTCGGCTTTCACATTCGCGCGGACTCGTGGGGCCGGGGATACGCGACCGAAGCGGCCGCGGCGTGCAAGGAATTCGCACGCGACGAGCTCGATGTTAAGCAGCTCGTCGCCATCATCCATCCAGAAAATATGGCTTCTCGTCGGGTGGCGGAGAAAATTGGCATGAGCTACATCGAGAACGATCATGGCGGCACCATCGCGACCCGGATGGTTCTCGGAGTTCAGCTCGCGGCCGGTCGGGGTTCCACGTGAACGCTGGGCTGCGGGGAATTAGCATCGTGCTTACACAAGAGCCGCAGATATGACACCAGAGTGCTAGAAGCATCCGGCTGGACAAGAATTCACGACAACATCCTCGTCGCCGACGGTTAGCGCCGCTCAACTATTTTCGCGGGCAGCAGGCTGTTATTCGCGGCTTTCCTCCCTTTGCGGCTTGAGATGCGCCGGGATCGCTGTGCCGGAAAGAGGCGGATACGTGCACGTGAACTCGCCCCGGTATCCGAAGAGAAATCCGACGACGGGGTTCCGCACCTGCATCTGAATCGTGAACATCCCGCGACTGTCATCGAAGCTCTCGTACAGGTCTGCGGTACCTGTGCAGAAGGCCGGAAACGTGAATCCTGCGAAGCCTTCGTAGAACCGCTGCGCCCCCGATTGCAGGTGCAGCGATCCATCGGCCAAGACCTCCAGCGCGAGGTCGGTGGCCAGATGCTGGTGGGTGCCGAGGTAGTCGACAATCCCACCACTTCGTTCGCTGTGCACCATGGTGGCGTCGAATCGGCGTCTCTTGGACGAGGGCAGTTCCAAAGTCCTGACGAACGTGACGGTAGGGCGGCCAAACCCGTCAATGTAGGGATAGTTCTCGATCGTGAACGGGATGTCATTGCCCTGGTCCGGGAAGAGAATATTGCGGTAGGCACCCAGTCGCAGAAACGGTACCGTCCACCACGCACCCCGGCGGACTTCGGAGAAGACCCCGTGCCCGACGCATCCGTAGCCCGCTTCGGTGTCAACGCCGAAGCGCTTCTGCAGCATGGGGTGCAGCCTTTGGAAGTCTTGCCCCAATGCCACCTCAAAGATCGAAGCCACAGCTATTCGCCTCTTTCAGTCTGAGAACGGAGATCACCTGTGGGTGCAGCCAACCCGGCCAGGGCAGAGGGGGCACGGCCTGAGCGCGCGTCCGGAGCACTCCGCAGGCAGCGCCCTGCCCTCGGCACAGTCCAATGGGACGGGAACATCCAGGTGGTCAGAGCCACCGTCACTCCGAGGGCTGCCAGGCCAGCGGTTCGACCGGCGAGGGCCCTGCGGAGCAGGGCGCCGGCTGCCAGAATGCCGCCTGCTCTCGCTGCGGCGTCGACAAACCACCGGTTGCGGCAGTCTCTGGGATCCAGATCTGCCTCCGCCCACAGTCTCAGGCGGTCGAAGCTTATTGCTGTTGCCCAACCCATAGCGGGCCGGAACACGTGCGAGTCCAGGACTTTGCCGAGAGCGCCCATTCCCGGTTGATAGCTGTAGCCCGTGATAAACCGAAGACCATCCTCTGTCGGCACATACCGCCAATACCCCGAACCAGACCCAATAGGAGACAAGGGGTCGGCAGAATCGAATTTCAGCACCGATGTGGCCTGCCCATCGGATCGATGCTTATGCCCCAGCGATGTTCCGTTCCCCCGGATGATGTGTAGAGGAAGGCGGAACTCGTAACGAAAATGCAGAAGTCCCTGATCGTCTCCTCCGGTGGGGATTATTCGGGAGAATCGCAGATCCCACCGGGCGTGCAGTGCCGGCTCCTGGCTAAGAGCCCATACGCGTTCCATAGGGGCAAGAATGCTGGTCTCAACGTAGATCGGCTTGTGTTTCGCAGGCTCATTCCCGCCAAAATTTTCCCCCATTCCAGCATCATAAGGTGCAACTTGAGGTCACTCCCGTTCATGGGGCGCGACAATTATCTGGACGTCGTCTTCATACAACAGCCGTCCAGGATCGTTTGAAGGGAGCACCTGCCACTCAACGTCATACCGGCTTAGGAGGTCCGTGTAGAACTCAACGCGGACGAGCAAATGCACAGCTGTGCACTTGAACCAAGCCTCCGCTGTCGGGTTTATTGCATGGTCGTAAATCGATCTGTCCACCGTCGACGGGTTCAAGTATGAGGCGTCGTAGTGGTCATTTGAGCGCCGCCAGGAAGCCCAGTCCTGGGTGCTGAGTCTGCCGCCGTTTGCTAAACCGTTGGCGAGATTAAAGATGCCCGGGTAGCGTCCACGGCCATTGGCGATGCCTGCCTGGTAACGCACATACTTCGAGTCCATGGTTCCCAACTGATCACCTGTCCGAAATTTCGTAGGCGCTGACTTTATCGTCCGGCTTCGCGTGCAGCGGCTTCAATCCGGGACCGATAGGCAGCCCATTCTTCCGATGTGCGGCTTGGCACGTTCGGATCTTGCGGTCCGTTGCCCGCTGTGCCGTCGATCAGCTCGCGCAAAATGTCGGCATGCCCTGCATGCCGGGCTGTCTCGACGCACACGTGAACCAGGATCTGATGGAGGGTCACCAATCGGCGCTCGGGCGTCCACCAAGGTACTTCACCTGCAGAGTCGAGGCTGAGTGACTCTATCGTCGCGTCGCTTTGTCGAGCGGAGAAATGGTAGAAGTCAATGATGTGTGCCCGGCTCTCGTCGGCCGTTGCCCACATATCATCGTCAACCTCCCCAGCATCGGACAACCAGGGCACTTCGCGGCCGTGCGGTCTGCCGAAGACGTCGCTGAAGTATTCCAATTGCACGCCACCGACGTGCTTGACCAGCCCCAGGAGGTTGGTAGCAGTGGGCGTCATCGGACGGCGAATGTCGTACTCGCTGACGCCGTCGAGTTTCGCGAGAAGATCTGCCCTTCGAATACGAAGGTACCCAAGTAAGTCTGCCTTTTGATCCATATCCCTCACTCTGCCCTAGGGCGGCGCCGAATGCCGCAAACAACATGGTGGCGATCTGACGGCACCGGATTAGCGGGTACCGTCAGCGCCGGACTTAGCCACCTGACGTAGGCTTTCAACGTCCGAACGGGACTGCAAAACTTCTTGGGGGAGAACAACACATGGATATTGTCCTGCCGGCCGTTTTTGCGGGCATTTTCTTTTATGTCCTCTATGGGGTCATCCGGGCAGCGACGCGGGACGGAATCATTGCGGCCCGAAAGGCCGAAAAGGCTGACGCAACTCGAACTGACGGCTCCGCGTGACCAGCCCGGACCTAAAGCGGTGGCCTCCCAATGACCGCAGATACCGTCGATGAGAAGTCACCGCCATCGTCGGAAGCGGCGACCTTGTTTGGCAGCGCGCTGCATCAGAGGTGCTCCGTTGGAAGGTAAAAACCGCGAGCGGGTTTGATGTGGACTCCACGAGCCCAGTGTCCGCAGGCGACCGCGTGGTCGTGACGGCCCGCGCGTTGGGCTTCACCGTTGTAGAACCGGTCGAAGTTGTAACTGTCGTGCAGGAGCCCGGCCGAAGCGGGTTCTCGTACCGGACGCTGCCAGGGCACCCTGTGGACGGCGAAGAAGCCTTCATCGTCCACCGCCGTGGCGAGTGCTTTACCCAATCCTCCTGGTGGCACAGCGAATCGTGCGGAGGCGATACTTGCGGGCTCTCCGATGAACTAGCGAACCAATCGCCCTGAAGGGTGACGGTTACCGTCGTCGCCTCATCCGGAGGAAACAAAACAGTATCGGGGTTAGATCCCCGTCGGTGCGAGATTTGCCCTGCGTACGATCGTGAGTATGAGTCGAGTTATCTTCATGTGCGGGCCGGCGGGCTCCGGCAAATCCGCTGTTGCCGGTCGCTTGGCGGCCGAAGGTATGGTCCGGCTGTCCTTTGACGAAGTGGCGTGGCAGATGGGACTCCGCATCATGCCCGTTGAGGAGGGCATCCAGCGGCAGATCGCGGCGGCACTTAAGGCCCGCCTCCTAGATCTGGTCACGTCAGGTGCAGATGTTGTTCTCGACTTTTCATTCTGGTCTAGGAGCATGAGGGAGGATTACCGTCTCCTGTTAACGCCGCTGGGTGTCGAGCCCGAGACCATCTACCTGGCCACGACCCGCGAAGTTGCACTTGCCCGCGTCCGCGCCCGCATGGCGGGCCACGCGGACGATTTCCAGTTGAGCGCTGAACTGGCTGCCGAATATTTCGACCACTTCGAAGTCCCCACAGCAGAGGAAGGTCCACTCACGGTCATCCCATAGCAAGGCGCTTCTAAGTCTCGAACTCGAAGCGTTTGACGAGCAGTTCCTCGGCCGGAGCAAACCCGTACCTGGCATAGAAGACCTGTGATTCGGCTGAAGGGGAGAGAACGATCCGTGCTGCCTTAATGCCCTGTGAGAACTGAATCGCAGCCTCCAAGAGTTGGCCTCCCACTCCCCGGTTGCGGTACTCGGCAGCGACGAAGGCGTTCCCGAGATACACCCAGCAGGTCGACTTCTTGCCGGGTTTAGGCATCCGCTCAAAGACCATGAGATTCAGCATTCCAATAAGCGTGCCGTCCAGATCTGCGACGAACATGGTGCGCGCGTTATTTTCCTGCCAGGCTCGATACTCACGCTCGAAATCCGGATCCTCGGTTGATTCCCCTGTTTGCTCGGCAACCCACGTGGCCCGCAGACGGATGAGGCTGGGCGTATCGGCTGTGGTTGCCTGGCGAATCAGGAGCATCCGCCTACTGTAGCTACCACGGGAGGTCCTGTTCCCCGAGCGAACAGAACCGTGGCGAGGTGCGGTCGCCAGAGTCGACGAGTTCTCGTAGTTGCCCAGCAGCGGTTCGAGGGTCCTTGGACGCGTCAGTCTGTCCCATGTCGGTCGCCAGCTTGCCCGGGTGCACTGCCCAGCACCGGACGCGCCCCTGAAGGTCCTGAGCCAACGCGATGGTCAGCATGTTTTGCGCCGCTTTGGAGATCTTGTAGGCATAACTTGTTGACAGGTCTGCGAACGTACCGCTGGCCTGGGCCGACAGGGAGCCCAGGCGTGAGGTCACGTTGACGATGATCGGGTCGGGCGCCGCCAGCAGGTTTGGCAACAGGAACTGCACCAGTCGCAGCGGACCCGCGGCGTTCACATCGACCGCGTTCAAGACTCCCTCAGCTGGAACCGATCCCAGCTCACCCTGGGGCGCTCCTTGGGCTGCGTTATTGATCAGCAAATCGACGGGACGGCCGTTCAGGACTTCCAGAAGCTCTGAGGCGTCGTCGGATCGAACATCGTGCCGAACGCTTACGACGTCGGATGTGCCGGCGCCGGCCTCTGCGTCCTGCGGCTGAGGTGAACGCGTGAGGGCGATGACGCTCCAACCGCCCTCCGAGAACTCATTCACGAGGGACAGGCCCAGCCCTCGGTTAGCGCCAGTGACGACAGCCAGCTTCTTCATCCGATCAGGCTAGCCGCAGAGCGATGCTCTGTGCTCTGTGATTGGTGTCCTGGCGTTCCGTTCAGGCCCCCAAAGCCTCAAGTACTCCTGCATAGGGTGGCGGCATGATGGATACAGAGGTCGGGGCGCGTTGTCCGAGTCCGCGGCTGAATACATTGCTGCGTTTGGATCGAAGGAATGAGGAGGATTCCCTCAGACTTTTCCGGGGAGTTCTGCTTTCACGCCACGCGCTTACGGATCACAATGGCATCTCCGACGGCCCGTTCCGTGCCGCCGGACGGGGAATTCGTTAGCTGGCCGCCGACCACCATGGCGGTAGATCCGCCGCCGTCGAGGTTGATGGCATCGCGCAGGCCCAACTCGGTGGCCAGCTGGGCCGTTTCGGCGATGCTCAGCCCCACGGATCCCGTCTGGCGGCCGTCGGCGGTGATCAGCACCAGCCGGCCCTGGTCATCGATGCCGGCGAGGGTGCGGGGGTTGCGCTGGTGGACCCAGCCGTAGAACATGCCAGGGTTGTCCTGATGCACCATCCCGTCGCGGGCGGCGCTCACGTGAACCTGCCCGTCCTGGACCAGCATCGGCCCGCCGTTGAGCACCTGCGTGTGGGGCGTCATCCGCAGGACGTGCCCGTCCTCGTCGAGGTAGCGGTTGGTGACGTCCACGTACCGGGTTGAAGCCGCGAACTGTGAAAGCTCCTCGGCATTGGACCCGGTGGCCTGGACGGAGGTCTGTCCCTCTGCCAGGACAGTGCCTCGGGACGTCTTGACCTCCAAAATCTTGCCCAGGGGATCGAGCACGAGTTCCCTGCCGGACCCCGACGGCGTGGCGGGGCCGAAGTCGGCGGTGAAAGCGATCGTCTCGTCGGCGTCGTTGCACGTGACGTCGTGCATCGGGGCGTCGGTGGGGGAATCGCCCACCCCGCCACAGTTGCGGATCAACCCGGGCACCCGGTTGAGTCCGTCGAGCCCGATTTCCAAGGCGCCGCTGGAGATCGATCCGTCCCAGGTCAAGCGCTCCACCCTCGCGCGGCCGTAGCGGTGGTCGATGACCAGGGCCGGGCGCTGCCCGACCGTCTCGCTAAGAATCCGCCCGTCGTAGGCCCCGGCGCCGGCCGGATCGCCTGGGGCGCCATGCTCGGGGCCAAAGACGAAGAAGCCGGCATTCACCCCAGCCAGGGAATCCTGGGCCATGGCGGAGGTCGTCTCGGTGGACTCGATGTCCTGCCCGAAGGTAGCTTCCACCTCGCCGCGGAAGGTCCGGGGGTCCACGGTCAGGACCTGGACGTCGAGTGGCCCGTCGGGCTGGTCGACGCGGGCAGAGTCCCCATCCCAGCCCGTGTACCAGGTGCCCGCTCCATAGCCTGCCGTCTTGACAGCGGCCAGTACCGACGTCGCATCTTTTTGGGCCGCGAACGCGCCTACGCGCACCCGGTGGCCGAGGTACCCGCCGGCGTCGGCCAGAATCAGGGAGTCGACCCTTTCGGTGCGCGCGTCCAGGCCCGTCTCGCGCAGCTGCGCGGCGACCCCCTCGGCGATTTCCTGGGTGGAGACGTTGGAATCTTTGACCCCCGGGTCCCCCGACGGCAGCGTGAGCTGGACGGTCCAGGGGTAGACCGCCGAGCGGTCGCCCAGCTTCAAGATGGTGTGCGTCAGGCCCGGGGCCAGCTCATGCGTCGTGTCCTCGCCCGCGCCGACACGGGGCCCGGCGCTGATCGCCGAGCCGGAACCGGCCGGAGCCGCCAGGGCAGCCGGACCGGAGACTAACGACGCGGTAAGTGCCAGGCCTGCGAGGGTGAGCAGGGCGGTGGGACGGTGCTGACGGGGTCTGGATCGCGTATTCACGGCTACAGCGTATGTGCGGAATGACCCTCCCTTTACCCAGGTCGCCGAGGTTTAGGACAGCGTTCACCGGGTGGACATTCGGGTCGCCGGCTGAGCGCACTTCGAACAGGTCCTTGGCACGTTTTCAGTGAGGTCCGGAACGGCACTACTTAGCGGATCTGATGGTCAGGGGTTCTGCAGGTCGTAAAGATTGCGCGACGCTCCGATGGCGTCTTTGTGGTCCAAGGACCAATCTGCGAGCTGTTTGACCAGCAGCGTGAGGCTGCTTCCGCGTTCGGTCAGTTCATACGTGACCTGTGCAGGGACAGTCGGATAAACCGTCCGTGTGAGAAGGCCGTCCCGTTCGAGGCGCCTCACCGTGAGGGTCAACATGCGCTGGGAAATTCCGTCGATAGCCCGCTGTAGCTCCCGAAAGCGTCTGACGCCCGAGGCCAGTTCCACGATGACCAGCACCGACCATTTATCACCGATTCGATCCAGGACGTCACGGATCCCGCAGTCGGGATGGTCGGCTCCGCCGCACGGTTCCAAGGCAGCGGTTACTTCCATGTGACTGCCTAACACCAAAGTGCCTCCTTGTGGGTCTTTGTTCGGTTACTGATGATGAGTCTAGTTACCGAAAAGTACCAGTGAAATGAGCATGTCCATGATTCTCGTTACCGGAGCCTCCGGCCACCTTGCCACAGCGATCCTTGGACACCTCGCGGAGGCGGGTGCGTCCGCCACCGGAGCAACGCGCAATCCCACCGGCAGTGGGCCGTTCCGGGCCCTGGACTTCGACGTCCCTGAGACGATTTCCTTCGATGGTGTGGAGACACTTGTCCTGGTGTCGGCTGGAACTGAAGAAGACGACGTCGTCATTAGGCGTCATGAGAACGCCATCACGGCGGCCGAACGCGATGGGGTGAGCAGCATCGTGTACACCAGCCTCACCGACGCCGGCGACCATCTGGGATTCGCGCTGGCTCATCGCTGGACAGAGCGCCGTCTGCAAAACGGAACGGTGCAATGGACCATTTTGAGGAACGGACTCTACGCCGAACTGATCGGCCAGCTTCTCACTCCGCGGGACGGGGTTATCTCGGCCCCGTTCGGGCAGGGCAGCGTCGCGGCGGTGGCCCGCATTGATCTTGCAGAAGCAGCGGCAATCATCGCCGGGACCCCCGAAAAGCACCAGGGGAAAATCTACAATCTTGTCGGCAGCTGTGCCATCACAGCGCAGGACCTCGCTGACACGTTGGGCGCGGAGTACCGGCCGGGCACACTCACTGGACTGCGGCAGGCCCTGGACTCGACGGCGCTGCTGCCCTTCCAGCCTCCGATGCTGCTCTCCATCCATTCCGCCGCAAGCCACGGATTCCTTGAGGAGACAGGCACTGACATCACCGGCATCCTTGGACGGGAACCCCAAAACCCACTCCACGTAGCCGCGGCCGCCGCATCATCCCAGGTCAGTTCGTAATTTCCCGGACGGTGCCGGCCGGCGGTTATACGCGCAGCGTCAGCTGAGGATGCGCCCCGGCGGGTAGGCCGGCGTCGGCATGATCCGCTCGAAGATGTCCAGCACTGCCTGGGTGGCGCGGCCAACGCCCTGGTCCCGCCACACCACCGCCACGGCCAAGTAGGTCGGCGGCCCGGCCAGCTCCCGGTAGACCAGTCCCGGCGGATTGATGTGCGTGACCGAAGACAGTGTGAGCGAAACGCCCACCCCCGCGGCCACGAGGCTCAGGACGGCGTAGGAGTCGGGCGCCTCCTGCATCACCCGCGGTGAGAATCCCGCTTCGAGGGCCAGCCGCGTGGTGGCGTCCCGGAGGTTCGAGCCGACGGTTGCCGGGAACGCCACAAAGGGCTCCTTGGCGAGATCCTTCAGTGCCACAGTCTCTGCACCCGCCAGCGGGTGGTCCTCGGGCAGGGCAACCAGGATGCGTTCGTAGGCGAACACCCGCGCCAGAACGTCCTTGTCCCGCACCGGCAGGCGCGCGAACCCGATGTCGATGGCACCGGTGGACACCTGGGCCGGCGCCAGGCCGCCGTACACCAGCGACTTGAGCTTCAGCTCGATGCCCGGCTCGGCAGCCCGCACGGCCTTGGCCAGCGGCGGGATCACGTCCCGGCTGCTGGCGCCCGAATAACCCACCACCACCTGCCCCACCACGGCGGAGCTGCCCAGCATCGCAGCGCGCTCGATGAGGCTGGCACTTTCGAGCGTCTTCAGGATGGGCCCATGGACTGCGTGCCCCGCATCGGTCAGGCGGACCGTCCGGGAAGTGCGGTCAAAAAGTACGACGCCGAGATCCTGTTCCAGCCTGCGGATCCACACGCTGAGCTGCGGTTGAGCCACGGCCAGCCGCTCCGCGGCGCGGCCGAAGTGCAGTTCCTCGGCGAGGACTGCAAACGCGCGGAGGTACTTCAGGTGCATTTGGCCAGCCATTCATAAGGGTTTCGTGATCGGTTCCTTAAGGAAAGTTTATTGGACACTTATCGGCCCATTCTGCGATCTTGAGTGTGCGCCAGGTAACTCCAGGGTGTGATGCGGCCCATGGTGGCCACTCCGCCGCAAGCTCCTTCGCACCTCCCCGCGGCCGGCTTGCAGGCACTCCAGTGAACCTGCCGAGCGCCACGAAATTTCGTTCAATTCAATGAGGAACATCATGACCAAAACTATGGACAGGGCCGAACTCCCAGTCGCCAAGCGCGCCGTCGGCATGCAAAAGGTGACCGGCTTTTTCACCGAGCTGATGCGGCGCTACCTGCCGGACCCCTTTGTCTTCGCCATCATCCTGACCATCCTGACGGTCATCCTCGCCGTTGTGATCGAAGGCCAGAGTATCGACGACGTCACGGCAGCCTGGGGCACCGGATTCTGGTCCCTGCTCGCCTTCACCACCCAGATGGCCGTCATCCTGGCCATGGGCTACGTCCTGGCCAACGCCCCGGTGGTGGAGCGTCTCCTCAACACGATCGTCAGCCACGTGGAAACCCCGCGGACGGCTGTCATCGTGGCGACACTCGTGGGCTCGGTGGGGTCCTACCTCAACTGGGGATTCGGCCTGGTCATCGGTGGAATCATCGCCAAGAAGCTCGCCCTGCACGTCAAGGGCGTCCACTACCCGCTGATCATTGCCGCCGCCTACAGCGGATTCACCATGTACGGACTGGGGCTCTCCGCCACCATTCCCATGGTCATTTCGACGCCGGGCCACCCCATGGAAAAGCAGATGGGCCTTATCCCGCTGGCCGAGACCATCTTCTCGCTCCCCATGGTGATCACCGCCGTCGTGGTCCTGGTGACGTTGCCGCTGCTGAACGCCATGCTCCACCCCAAGCCCGGCCAGCCGGTCAGGGAAATCGACCGCTCGCTCCACTTCTCCGAACCCACCAAAGCCGCTGCGGTGGACGTGGACGCCGACACCTTCGCCTCCAAGCTCAACAACAGCCGGATCCTTGCCATGGCAATCGGCGCGCTGGGCATGGCCTACGTGGTGGTGCACTTCGTCCGGGGCGGCGGCGTTGACCTGAACCTCATCAACTTCTTCATCCTGTTCCTCGGCATCCTGCTGCTGGGCACCCCCAACGCCTACCTCCGGCAGCTCAACGAGGGCATCAAGACGATCTCCGGCATCATCCTGCAGTTCCCCTTCTACGCGGGCATCATGGCGATCATGGCCGCGTCGGGCCTGGTGCTCACCATCTCCGGCGTCTTCACCAGCATCTCCACCCCTGAGACCCTGCCGTTCTGGGGACTGATCAGTTCCTTCCTGATCAACTTCTTCGCCCCGTCCGGCGGCGGCCACTGGATGATCCAGGGGCCCTTTATGATCGACGCGGCGAACGCCATCGGCGCCTCGCAGGCCCAGACGGCCATGTCCGTCATGCTGGGCAACGCGTGGAACGACCTGGTCCAACCCTTCTGGATCCTTCCCGCCCTGGCCCTGTCAAAGCTCAAGCTCAAGGACATTATGGGTTACACCGTGATCATGATGTTCTGGGTCGGCATCATCTACATCGCTGCCATCCTGCTCTGGGGCTACCTGGGCTAAAGCCCTTCCAACAAGAAAAAGAGAAACAATGCTGTTCCTGGTACGCATGGACGTCAACCTTCCCGCTGTCATGCCTTCTGAGGAGGCGGCCGCCATTAAGGCAGTGGAAAAGGACTATTCCCAGGACCTGCAGCAGCAGGGCAAATGGCGTCACATCTGGCGGGTTGTAGGCGAGTACTCCAACTACTCGGTCTTTGATGCCGAAAGCAACGACGAACTGCACACCATGCTCTCGGGCCTGCCGCTGTTCCCGTACATGGACATTTCGGTCACGCCCCTGGCCAAGCACCCGTCAGACATCAACTGACGCAGCGTGTTTAGGGCAGTGCGCTGGCGTTGATGACGTTCCCGCCGTCGGCCGTGACGTAGCAGTCCACGCGCCGGTCGCCTGATTCCCAACTCGTGCTGCTGGGGTAGGCCCGCTGGAAGTTCAGCGTGTACTCGTTCGCTGCCGGTCCCAGCTTCGCCGCCTGGCAGGCCTCCAGGGCCTTGGCGGCAAGGGCCTCCCGGCCCGGATAGGAGCCGACGGCGGGGTAGCGGAAAACGGCCACAAGCTGGGCCGAGTGGCCTGTATCGCAGGCCACCACCGTTGACCGCAAAGCCTCGGGGTCAAAATCCTTGAAGCAGTCGCCCAGCCGGTAGTCCGGCGGCTCCACACCCTCACGGGGGAGGGGGAGCGGCGTGGCCAGGGGAGTGGGTGAGGTTTCCACGATCACGGAGCCGCCGTCGCCGGTCGTTTCCGGTGCCCCGGAATCCAGCCACGCGGCGAGCCACACCAGGCCTCCCACCACACCGAGCAGAACCACCACGAAGACAGTCTTCAGGAGCGTAGATGCGACCCGCCGCTTCCGCGCCGGGGGCTCCACCGCAGTTGCCGGAACGGCCACCTGCGGCAATCCGGCGGTGGGCGGAGCGGCAGGTTTGGGCGGGACGGGGCGCGGTTCCTGGTTGTCCATCCGGATACCCCTCCTGGGTTTCGCCTCGGGATGCTGGATTCTCCGGGCACCCGGATCGGCAGCTGATGAAGAGACTCTATCCAACAAAAAAGCCGGGAACCGTGCGCGTCGCGGCGGAAAGGGTACCCGACATGGCGTCCGCGCGCACGGGCCGGGGCGCACCGTGCGCGGAAAGCATGTAATCTAGGTGTTACGACAAATTGACCAAACATTCCGGGGCCTCACCGATAGCCAAGGTGACCACCTCCGGTCCGAGTACAAAAGGGGGTCACGCCATGGGGCGCGGCCGTCAAAAGGCAAAAGCTACCAAGCAGGCTCGGGATATTAAGTACTATTCCCCGAACACTGACTATTCGGCCCTTCAGCGAGAGCTCAAAGGTCCTGAAGGTCGTGCCACGAGCCATTTCGCGAATGACCCGGTTGAACCGGACTATTCGGCTTATGTGGATAAGTACGCGGACGATTTGGAAGAAGACGACGACGAGGTACACACCCGTCGGATCGGCTAGTTGTTGCACGCCGGCCCCGCCGCAAGGCGCCCGGCCCGCGACGCTGCAGTATGTTCGGACGCCGTTCGTTAGTACAGCGCTTCTTTTCAGCACCCCGGATCCCAGCGGACCCGCGGTGCTGGCCTCAGTTATCAGGCCCGTTGCCTGCGCCGGAACCCGGTGCCGGCGGCGGGCTTTTTGGTGTTGACTGGAGGCGTCGATGCGTGTGCCGCCCGCGAAAGGACCTCCCATGCCAGGAAACTCCTCATCCCCCAGCTACCGCCACGGTGAACCGTGCTGGGCTGACGTCCAGACCCGGGACGTGGAAGCAGCCAAGGCCTTCTACGCAGCGGTGTTCGGGTGGACCTTCAAGGACCTCCCCACGCCCGATGGCCGCAGCTATGCCCAGGCGTTCGCGGGGGAGGACCTGGTGGCCGTGGTGGCGCCGCAGAACCCGCACCAGGAATCTCTCGGCACCCACGCCCAATGGAACATCTACTTCGCGGCCGAGGACGCCGGTGCGCTGGCCGAGGAAGTTCCCCACGCCGGCGGCGCAGTGCAGTTCGGCCCCGAGGAAGTGGCGGACACCGGCGTGATGGTGTTTGTGAATCCTCCAGGCGGCGGGACCACCGGCGTGTGGCAGCCCGGGACCCACACAGGCTCCGGCCGGTACAACGAGGCCGGTGCGCTGTCCTGGACGGAACTGCTGACGCCCGAGCCGCGGGCCGCCGTCGGGTTCTTCCAGCAGCTGTTCGGCCACGACGTGACCGAGTATCCCCAGGACGACGGCGGGACGTACAGCACGCTGATGGTGAACGGCGCGGAGGTGGCCGGGATCGTCGCGGCCGAGGCGCCTGCCAGGTGGCAGATCTACTTCGGCGTCACCGACGTGGCCGAGTCCGTGCGGAAGGCCGTGGCGGCGGGGGCGGAAGTGCTGATCGCGCCGGAGCCGGATGACGACGATACGCCCGGCGCCACGGCCACCCTCCGGGACCCGCAGGGCGGTGAGTTCAGCCTGCTGGAGGTTTAAAACACGGATGCCCTACAGCCGCCGATTGGCGGTGCAGGGCAACCGGGGATTGGTTTTATGCGTAGGCGTTGACCAAGCGGACAGCGCCGCCGTCCACACCCTTGGCGCCCTGGACGTAGTCCGGACCGGACTTGAGGATGGAATCCGAGTCCGCAGTGACGGTGCCCATGATCCAGGACGGGACGCCGCGGTCGTTGAGGCGGGCCACGGCAGCGTCGGCAGCTTCGGCGGACACGATGGCCACCATGCCCACGCCGAGGTTCAGTGTGCGCTCCAGGTCGGCCAGCGGGACGTTGCCCAGCTCGGAGACCAGCTTGAAGATGGCCGGCAGCTCCCAGGTGGCGCGGTCCACGGTGGCCACGAGGCCCTGCGGCAGCACGCGGGCCAGGTTGGCGGCCAGGCCGCCGCCGGTGACGTGGCTGAAGCCGTGCACGGCGTTGGCGCTGTTCACCGGGAAGGCGCGGGCAAGGTCCAGGCAGTCTGCAGCGTAGACGCGGGTGGGTTCCAGCAGTTCCTCGCCCAGCGTGCGGCCGAGTTCGGAGACCTGGCGGTCCAGGGCCCAGCCGGCGTGGTTGATGACGCGGCGGACCAGGGAGTAGCCGTTGGAGTGCAGGCCGGAGGAGGCCATACCAATCACAACGTCGCCGGCGCGGACGCGGTCCGGGCCCAGCAGATCGGAGGCCTCGACAACACCGGTGGCGGCACCGGCAACATCGTATTCGTGCTCGCCCAGCAGGCCGGGGTGCTCGGCGGTTTCGCCGCCCACCAGGGCGGTGCCGGCCACGGAGCAGGCCGCGGCGATGCCACGGACGATGTCCGCGATACGCTCCGGGACAACCTTGCCGCAGGCAATGTAGTCGGTCATAAAGAGCGGCTCGGCGCCCACTACGACGATGTCGTCAACCACCATGCCCACCAGGTCAAAGCCGATGGTGTCGTGGATGTCCATGGCCTGGGCAATGGCAACCTTGGTGCCCACGCCGTCGGTGGACGTAGCCAGCAGCGGGCGCTTGAAGGTCAGCAGGCGCGAGACGTCGTACAGGCCGGCGAAGCCGCCCACTCCGCCGATGACGGAGGAATTGTGGGTGGCCTTCACGGCACCCTTCATCAGCTCCACGGCGCGGTCGCCGGCTTCGACGTCAACACCGGCGGAGGCGTACGTGATGCCTGCGGGGCTCAGGGGGCTGTTACCGGCGGCGGGGGTTGCGGAAGTCATACGGACTCTTTCTTTTCAGCGCCGGGGGTGGTGGCTTCGTGGTGGATCGCGGGCACGTGGTCCTCTTCGGTGAGCAGGTTCTCGAACTCGGCGTCCGGACCCGGATCGCAGCCGGTGGCGCCCGGCTTGTCCGCCGGGTCCTCCTCGGCGTCGAATGCGGCGTCGACCGACAGGGCCGCCGTTGCGCCGGGGAGGGCAGAGGGCGACGGCGTGAGGCCGCCGAGGTCGGTGCGCTCCAGCAGGTTCTTGCCCAGTTTGTCCGCGCCCGGAAGCTCGATGGGGTACGTGCCGGTGAAGCAGGCGGTGCAGAGGCGCTCGCGCGGCTGCCTGGTGGCGTTGATCATGCCGTCTTCGGAGATGTACGCGAGGGAATCGGCGCCGATGGCCTGGGAGATTTCCTCGATGGTGGCGCCGTTGGCAATCAGTTCCGCGCGGGAGGCGAAGTCGATGCCGTAGAAGCATGGCCATTTGACCGGCGGGGAGGAGATCTTGATGTGGACGGACGCGGCGCCGGCCTCGCGGAGCATCCGGACGATGGCGCGCTGGGTGTTGCCGCGGACGATCGAGTCATCCACCACCACGACGCGCTTGCCGCGGATCACGGACTCGAGGGCGTTCAGCTTGAGCCGGATGCCCAGCTGGCGCAGGGTCTGCGAGGGCTGGATGAACGTGCGGCCCACGTAGGAGTTCTTGACGAAGCCGTGCGCGAAGGGGATGCCGGATTCCTCGGCGTAACCCACGGCCGCGGGGGTGCCGGACTCCGGGACCGGGATGACGATGTCCGCGTCCTGGGTGTTTTCGCGGGCCAGCTGGCGGCCCATCTCCACACGGGACTCGTACACGGAGCGTCCCGCGATGGCGGCGTCCGGACGGGCGAGGTAAACGTATTCGAAAACGCAGCCGGCCGGCGTCGCCTCCGCGAAGCGCTTGGAACGCACGCCGTCCTCGTCGATGGCGATGAATTCGCCGGGCTCGATTTCACGGATGAAGCTGGCGCCCACGGTGGCCAGGGCGGACTGCTCGGAGGCAACCACCCAGCCGCGCTCAAGCCGGCCCAGGACCAGCGGGCGGATGCCGTACGTATCGCGTGCGGCGTAGAGAGTGCCTTCGTCCATAAACACGAAGCAGAAGCCGCCCTTGATCTTCGGCAGCAGCTCCATGGCGGTCTGTTCGAGGGACTTGCCCTCCTCGCCTTCGAGCAGCGCCGTGACCAGGGCGGTGTCCGAGGTGTTGCCCTGCTTCATTTCGCCGCTGAGCTGGCCGCCGTTGCGTTCCATGATCATGGCGTTGAGCTCGGCCGTGTTGGTCAGGTTGCCGTTGTGCGCCAGGGCAACCGTGCCGGTGCTGGTGGCGCCGAGCGTGGGCTGGGCGTTGGCCCAGTGGCTGGCTCCTGTGGTGGAGTAGCGGCAGTGTCCCACCGCCAGGTGCCCGGTCAGGGTGTTCAGCGTGGTCTCGTCGAAGACCTGGGATACGAGGCCCATGTCCTTGTAGACGTTGATCCGCTTGCCGTCACTGGTAGCTATACCAGCCGACTCCTGACCGCGGTGCTGCAATGCATACAGCCCGTAATAGGTTAGTTTTGCTACTTCTTCACCTGGTGCCCAGACCCCGAAAACGCCACAAGCGTCCTGAGGTCCCTTTTCGCCAGGGAGAAGATCATGAGAAAGTTTTCCATCGCCGCGTGCCACTGGTCGATTATCTCACGAGATGCGGTACGACTTTTCCGCCGCCGGCATTGTGACTGTGCCCGGAGGCCGGACGACGGTGTTGGAACCTAGGGCTGCGCGCCGTCGTCGGGCTCCGAATCCGGGACCGCTTCCACGATGGCGCGTTTCTGGCGCTTGACGCTCCGCCGGTCCAGCAGCAGGGCCACCACGGCGCCCAGCACCGCGCCGCCGGCGCCGAACATCACCAGGAAGAAACCGAACACCGAGCCGCGCTCGAAGGATTCGTCACCGGGGAGACCGTATGCGACGGCGGCAGCCACCGCTGCGCCCACCAGGGCGCCGAGGATGAGGAACGGCACATATTTCGGTGCCCGGCGGACGGTGACCTCGCGGCGCTCAGCGGGGGTTTCTTCAAAAGCCATGCCCTCTAGCCTACTCACCATTGCCGTTGCTCTATCACGTACAGCTGCCAAAACAGCGGAATGGGAACCGTAGGTGATAGAGCAACGGAGGGGGGAGGAGGGGTCAGGGCTGTGACGTCCGGGACAGGATCCAGGTGTTGGTGCCGTCCTGCCGTTCGAAGGTCACGGTGGTGACCAGCGCCTCGATGAGCGCCAGGCCGCGGCCGGACTCGGAATCGTCGTCCGGAGTCCTCGGTTCCAGGGGGCCGAACGGCGGCTTGGCGAAGAACGCGCTGACCCGGGCCTGCAGGAGGGTGGGCTGGACACTGATGTCCACTCCCAGCTCCACGGGTTTCTGCGCCTTGGCCGGCCGCGCGTGCTGGACGATGTTGGACGCGGACTCGATCACCGCCGTGGTGAAGGTCATCTGGTCCATGGCCTGGACGAACGGGGCGTCCTCCCAGAGCTTGTCCAGTTCGTTGTGGACGGAGTCGATGGCCTCGGCCGTGGACAGTCCCCGGAAGCTCCGCCGGGCCAGGACCTCAGTCATTGCTGAACGCCTCGTCGGCGGAGGCGTAGGCAGCCAACACCCGGTCCATGCTGGTCAGCTCAAGCACCATTTTGACCTGCGGCTGGACGGCTGCGATGCGCAGGTCCCCGCCGGCCTGACGGGCGGCCTTGAGGCAGCCGATCAGCGCGCCGAGGCCGGAGGAATCCATAAACGCCGTGTTCTCCAGGTTCACCACGATCCGCGAGGAACCGCCGGCGATCACATCGGTGACAAATTCGCGCAGCTTGGGCGCGGACACCATGTTCAGCCGCCCGTCCGCCTTGACCTCCGCATACGAATCCTTGACCTCATAACTAAACTCCATCCGGTTTCCTCTCTCCAGCCTCGACGTCTCCAGCGGGTACGTACCCCTTGTACAGAACAGCCCGGACCAGGACGCTCATGATCACCAGGTCAAAAATAACCCAGGCCACGTTCACCAGCGTGCCAAGCGGCTCCGCCAGTCCCGCGGTCAGGCGGATAATCCCGACGACGGCGGCCACCGCCAGCAGCACGGTCACCACGATCTGGGGGCGGATGAGGCTCCAGCTGGGGCCGCCGCTCTGGCGGGACTTCGGGGTGACGGCGAACCCGAGGGGACGGCCGAACCAGACGTTCCGGGCCGCCGTCGAACAGGCCTTGATCCAGGTGGGGAACAGCGCGAGGCTGTACTGCTGGCCGCGCCAGGTGGGAATACCGCGGCCGGCGACGACGAACAGCAGCTGGTTTGCAACCATGAACGGGATGAACCGGATGAAGAAGTCCCAGCTGAGGCTGGCCACGGGCAGGACGCCCAGCAGCAGGTAGATGATGGGGGCGGCGAAGTAGATGATCGCCGCGTAGCCGCTGAGGTAGGTCCACATGGTGGCGAAGTACATCAGCCGCTGGCCGATCTTCAGGCCCTTCTGGGCCAGCGGGTTCTCGCGGAGCAGCACCTGGATGGTCCCCTGCGCCCAGCGGAGGCGCTGGGTGAGCATGGTCTTGAGGTCCTCGGGCGCCAGTCCATAGGCCAGGATCTCGTGGTGGTAGACGCTTTCCCAGCCCATGGCGTGCATGCGCATTGCCGTGGCCATGTCCTCGGTGACGGAGATGGTGGCCAGCGGCATGACCGGCTGGGCTTCGTCGTTGCGTTCAACGCTCAGGGCATCCAGGACGGCCTGCACGGATTCCAGCGCGCCGAGCGGCGACCAGTCACGGGCCGACATGCGCTGGACGGCGTCATCGGCCACCACTGGGACGCCGGCATCACCCACACGGGCGATTTCCATGGCGGCGATCTCTTCGAGGTCGGCCTGCAGCGCGGACATGTCAGCCTGGACCAGCGTCTGCACGGCCGCGTCCACGCGGCGGCGGACCCGGTACGTGATCTCGCTCAACGGCTGTCCGGCCGCCAGCTGCTCCTGGGCTTCGTGCGCGGCGGCCTCCACCGCGTCCAGCACTTCAGCTACGAGCGGGGTGTCCATGTCAGCGGATTTCCGCGCCTGGCGGATGGCGGACCGGGAAGCCGTGAGGGCACGGCGGATGCTCTTTTCAGTCTCCTTGACGTAGCCCACCAGGCCCAGCTGCATCAGTGCTTCGCGCCGGAGGATGGCGTTGGAGCCGCAGAAGAACGCCGCGTTCCAGCCGTCCTTGCCCTGCTGGATGGGGCCGTAGAACAGGGGTGCCTGGCTGCCGAGTGGATCGTGGGCGGGCACGTTGCTGAAGTACTGCGGGGTCTGGACCAGGGCCACGCGGCGGTTGTTGAAATAGCCCAGGGTCTTGTCCAGGATGTCCGGTTCGGGGATCTGGTCCGCGTCCAGGATCAGCAGGAATTCGCCGTGCGTCACCATCAGGGCGTTGTTCAGGTTGCCGGCCTTGGCGTGGCGCGGCACGTTGGTGGTCCAGTCCTCGCTCCGCGTCACATAACCCAGCCCGTGATCTTCGGCGAGGGCCTTCAGCTCGGGGCGGGCGCCGTCGTCGAGAATCCAGGTGCTGTGCGGGTGCCCGATCTTCTGGGCCGCCAGGGCAGTGGTCATCACCATGTCCAGGTCTTCGTTGTATGTGGTGATGAAGACGTCCACGGTGGCATCGTGGGGCGGTGCGGGGGCTCCCTTGCGGATCTTGAGCTGCCACACGGTCATCCCGAACAGCATCACGTCGATCAGGCTGTAGGTCTCAGCCAGCACCAGGGGCACGGCGATCCACCAGGCATCCCAGTTCAGCGACGACGCCCAGCGCCAGCCCACATAGTTCAGGCCGAAGATGACCGTCAGGACCACAACCAGGCGGGTCCAGAAGCGCGTCATGCCGGGGCTGGCTCAGGCAGGCGGCGGACCACCACTACGGTGACGTCATCCTCGGCGGTTTCGGCAGGGGCCAGTGCCATGATGGCGTCGCTGGCGGACTGCGCAGAAACCTGGCCATGGGCTGCGGCGAGCACCGCCTCGGTGAACTGCTCCACCGAGTCAAAAACGTCCAGCACGCCGTCGCTGGCCACCACCAGGGAGTCTCCCGGGGCCAGGCCGACGGCGGACTGCGGCCAGGCGGATCCGGCCCAGGCGCCCACGGGCGGACCGCCGCTGGGAAGACGGTGCGCCGACCCCTCGGCGGTGACATGCAGCGCCAGTCCGTGGCCGGCGTCGACATAGCTGACGACGCCGGAAGCGGCGTCCAGGCGCGCGTGGAAGAGGGTGACAAATGAGTTGGAGGAATCCAGGTCCGCCGCGATGGTAGTGCTGGCGGAGGCGAAGGCGGCGTCCAGGTCCTGGCGCTGTCCCGTGGACCGCATGACGGCCCGGACGGTGGCCGCGATGAGTGCGGCGCCCATGCCCTTGCCCATGGCATCGGCGAACGTCAGGTGCAGGCCCTCCGGCGTGCGGTACCAATCGTAGAAGTCACCGCCGACGCTGCGGGATGGGCGGAAGACTCCGGCGACGTCGTACCCGTCCACCCGGACGTCCTCCTGGGGCAGCAGGCTGTGCTGGACCTCGGTGGCGCGCTCCAGCTCGCTCGCAACGGCTGTGTCCACGGCGGACGGCTGCCGGCGGCGGAACAGGGCGTTGATCCTGGATTGGAGTTCGCGCGGGCTGAATGGCTTGCTGATGTAGTCATCGGCGCCGTTGTCCAGGCCCGTGAGCTTGTCCAGTTCGTCGGCACGGGCGGTGAGCATCACGATGAAGGCATCGGAGAATTCACGGAGGAGTTTGCAGACTTCCAGCCCGTCCACGTCCGGGAGGTTCACGTCCAGTGTGATGAGATCCGGCTTGGCGCGGCGGACCTCCTCCACGCCTGGCAGGCCGGCTTCAGCGTGGGTGACCTCGAAACCCTGCTTGGCCAGGATCCGGACAAGGAGGCCTCGGATGTCCGGATCGTCCTCAATCACTACGGCACGGCGCGGTTCGGGCATGGAAGGCATGCCTCTACTTTTACAGTATTAGGGCCCGTGAAGCATGTCATGGACCTGACATAGACGGTCGAAAGTCGTCGCAGTACCGGGCATTCCGGGGCGGGCGTCCTTGTGCTGGCCTTGGTGTTGCCCGGTCTTGCCGGAATACTTACCTGCCCTTGATTGGACCTTGAGGCTCCTTGGCCACACTCGAAGGACCAGCTTTGAAGGAATGTGCGGATTGCCGGAGGACGGTGCAGGACTCATGGAACCAACGGAATCCGTCAGACTGCCGGGCGGGCTGGGGCACTGGTGGCGGCGGCTCTTGAAGCAGGGCCGCCGCCCGCGCAGCACCGTTCACTACCTGAGCCATTCCTGGAAGCTTCGCTTGCTGTCCCGTTCGCTGGCCCAAGCCCTGGGGGAGTCCTGGGAGGCCTCGAGCTGGCCGGGGGACCGGCTGGAGGTCGGCGTCGAGCTCTCGGAAAAAGTCGAGCAGCTGACCCGCCTCCTCAACCGCGAAACCGAAGTTCACGGCCGCCTGGCGGCGCTCGCAAAGTAGCCGTTCCCTCTCGACCCTTTCCGTGCCACACTTGGTGACAATCGAGTGGCTGGGGGAAACCAGGTCAGGAGATTACCGTGCATTGGTACACCGGGTGGGCTTATCTTTTAGCTGGGCTTCTGACCGTGGACGCGCTGCTGCTGGCCTTGTGGTTCATAGACAACGACTGGCCGAGCAGCTGGCGGAAGAAACCCTGATTTAGCGCAGGCTGCGCTGGCCGGTCCCGTGTTAGCGCAGGTTCAGGCGCATCAGGACGCGCGGGAACCCGTTGAGCACCGAATCCGTATCAGCCGCCTTGACGAACCCGGCCTTCTCAAAAAGTTTGCGCGTGCCCACGTACGCCATGGTGAGGTCCACCTTGCTGCCGCCGTTGTCCACCGGGTACCCCTCAATGGCGGGCGCGCCGTAACTGCGGGCCAGCTCCACGGCACCTTTGAGCAGATGATGGGAGATCCCTTTCCCGCGGTAACCGGGCCGGACCCGGATGCACCACACAGACCAAACATCGAGGTCGTCCACGTGCGGAATCCTGCGGTTGCGGGCAAAGCTGGTGTCGGCGCGCGGATGGACAGCTGCCCACCCGACTACTTCGTCGCCGTCGTACGCCAGAACCCCTGGCGGCGGATCCTGCGCCACCAGCTCCTTCACCAGGTCGCCGCGGGCCGTTCCGCGCAGCGCAAGGTTCTGCTTGGACGGGATGCGGTAGCTCAGGCACCAGCACACGTTGGCATCGGGCCGCTTGGGTCCAACCAGCGTTTTGACGTCTTCGAACAGCGTTCCCGGACGGACTTCGATCGCCATGCCTGACTCCCGGTTGGTGGGCTACCCTTGCCCCGCCAGACTAGACCCCCAGGGACTCCCGGAGGGCTGCCACGTGGCCCTGCGCCTTGACCTGGTACTGGGCCAGCGACACGTTGCCGTCGGGGTCCACCACCACGGTGGAGCGGACGAGGCCTTCGACGATCTCGCCGTCGACCAGCTTCTCGCCCCACGCGCCGTAGGCCAGGGCAACTGCGTGGTCCTCGTCGGAGAGCAGCGGGAAGGTCAGGTTGAAGTCGCCGGTGAAGTTAGCCAGCTTCTCCGGCGCGTCGGGGGAGATGCCCAGGACTTCATAACCGGAGCCCTGCAGGGATGAGAGGCTGTCACGGAAATCGCAGGCCTCGGTGGTGCACCCGGGGGTTGCCGCCTCCGGGTAGAAGTACACGATGACGTTCTTGCCGCGGTAGTTGGCCAGGGAGGTTTCCTTGCCCTCGGCGTCCTGAAGCGTGAACTCGGGGGCCTGGGTACCTGGCTGAAGTTTGATGGTCAGTTGGGGGATCATGGCGTTCCTTCGGGAGACTCTGATGGCAAAAGACAGGAAACCAGTGAATCGGCTTTCCAGTTCAAACAACAACTCCGGCGTCATTTGAAGTATTCCGGCTGGTCCGGGGCCGGGACCTGTGCGGGGGTCAGTTCCCCGTTCCGCGAATGTCCGGCGGTCCATTGACTTGAGGCGCCGTATGGATACGGTTAGAGGTACGCACTTCTGGTCTCCGCAGTACGTGATCCGCACTACGTAGCCGCTAGCCGGCATCCACGCACAACCGCTTGGTCCCAGCCCTAAGCGTCCACCGCATATGATCCCAAGGCTGTTTCCCCATGACCGCAAATTTCATCAGAGCACTGGCCGTAAAATCCCTTGACATCCCGGACAAGAAACGGTGTCCGGACAAGGCCGAGTTCGATTTCGTCACCGTTGACGACTACTCGGTGGCCCGCCTCATCCTCGCTCCAGGCTGGCGCTGGTCCGAGTCCGCCAAGCCCACTGAACTGACGGACTTCTGCGAGCACAACCACCTCGGTTACTGTGTGTCCGGAAGCCTGGAGATTCAAACGTCCGACGGCGTGAGGTCCACCATCCGCGCCCATGACACCTATGCGTTGCCTCCCGGGCACGATGAGTGGGTGGTTGGCTCCGAGCCGTTCGTCGCCATTGAATTCCTGGGTACGGCGTCCTTCGGCCGGCCGCGGAGCAGGGGATCCCACGCGCTGATTTGAGCGCGCTGAATTGAGCCGGAGCTGGCCTGCCGGGGGCTAGGGTGGGGGCTATACAGCCACGGCAGTTTCCGCGCGCACGAGCCGCTTGTACACGATCCGCTTGAGCCTGGCCACAACCTCGGCCGGCGGGCAGTCGGCGTCGAGCTGTACGAAACCCGGGTATTCCGGCAGGGAGCGGTAGGCGTCGCGCAAGTCCACCAGGTCAGCCAGCGTCTCCGAATCGGTGCCGCGGGCCATGATGCGCTCGTGTGCCAACGCAGGCTCCACGTCCAGGTGCACCACGGCGTCAGGCTCCGGCAGGGACGAAATCAGCCAGGGGAGCAGGCGGCCACGCCGCAGTCCTTTGGCCGCGCGCAGGGCCAGCTGGCAGTGGAGGTGCCGGTCCATCACCACCAGTCCGTCGACACGGCTGGCTCGGGCATGGGACACCAGCACGTTGGCCACGCGGAGGGTGGTTTCCACGGCGTCGGCCAGGTGGCGGGGCCAGCGGATGCCCAGCCGTTCAGCCAGCACGGACATGCTCCGCCTGCCGGCATGGTTGCTGAGCAGCAGGGCGTTTTCGCCGTCAGCCTGGGCCGCATCTACCAAGGCGCGGGCGGCCGTGGATTTTCCCGAGCCGTCGATTCCGGTTAAGACAATAAGCACTTGGCCTCCTTTCGCCAATGGTTTAACGGAAGGGACCGTGTGATCGTCCCATCATGAGGTGGAGGTCACATTAAGCTTACGTCCGGACGGTGCCTGCAACAGGCCGGCTGCCGCCAAGAGTTTTTGTCCAGATAACGTGCCCAAACCGGCGTTTTTGGCACGTTATCTGGACATAAACTCCCGCAGATTGAGGATCTTCGATGCAGTTAGCCCAGTTAGCCGCGATTGCCGCGTGTGTACTCTTGGCCGCGCTCGCGGTTTTTCAGGCCGCCCTGATTGCGGGAGCACCACTGGGACGGTTCGCGTGGGGAGGCCAGCACAACGTCCTGCCCACCAAGCTGCGGATCGGCAGCGCCACCTCGATCATCCTTTACATCCTCTTCGCCTATGTTGGGCTGGCCAAGGCTGGCATGGCGGCCCCGCTGGTGAACCAAGGTTTCACGGACGTCTTCTGTTGGGTGCTGACGGCCTATTTCGCGGTGGGCATCGTGCTGAACGGAATCTCCCGCAGCAAACCGGAGCGCCTGGTCATGACACCCACAGTAGTGATCCTGACAGCCCTCTACCTGGCCCTGTCCCTGAACTAGCGTCAGTGCTGTGGTTCGAGGGCGAGCCGCAGCCCGAAACCGATCAGGACGGTGCCAGTGATGCGGTCGATGGTCCGGAGGCTGCGGGCGTCTTTCAGCCATTTGGAGGCGAAACCTGCTCCGAAAATCAGGAAGGTCAGCCACGCAAGGCCCAGGACGCAGTGGACGCCGGCCAGCAAAATTCCCATCAGCAGCGGAGGTGTCCCCGGCGGGATGAACTGGGGAATCGTGGCGATGTAGAACACCCCCACCTTCGGATTAAGCAGATTAGTGCCTGTCCCGGTCAGCCAGCCCTGGAACAGTTGATGGCGGGAGGCCGTGGGCACTCCAACCTCGGGCGAGGCGGATGACGGGTCCTTGGCCCGGCTCTTCCACAGCAGGGAAGCGCCAAGCCACACCATGTAGGCGGCACCGGCGATGGTGAGTGCCCGGTAGGCCAGTTCAGATGCTGCCAGCAGCGCCGAGACGCCCACAGCTGCCGCGATTCCCCACACCATCAGTCCGGTGGAGATGCCCAGGGCCGTGGCGAAGGCGAAACCGCGGGTCCTGGCGAGGGACGAACGGAGCACCAGTGCCGTGTCGATGCCCGGAACCAGCGTCAGGAGTCCGGCCACAAGGCCGAACGAGAGCAGTGACTGATAGAGATCCACGAGCCAAGGATAAGCCAACGACGGCGGCCAACCGGCCGCCGTCGAACGTTAACGCAGGAGGCGTCTTAGCTGCAGTGCTTCGTGAAGGCGGCGCCGGCTTCCTGGTACTTGGCCTCCAGCTCGGCGAGCTTGGCCTCGTCCGGGGCTTCCTTGGCGGACTCGTCCGTGAACGCGATGATGGATCCGAGCGCAGGCTTGAGGTCATCCGATGCCACAACTTCGATGGGCCGGATCTGGTTGGCGAGACGCACCAGGCCGGTCTTGCCCACGTTGTTCGCGGGGTTCGCCAGGACAGCCTTGACGCGGTCACAGGTTTCGGGGGTGGAAAGTTTGGTGGGCGTGGTGCACGCAGAAGCGGAAAGCACGAGGCCGGCAGCGATCAGGGCGGTGGCGAGTTTCTTCATGGGTCCCTCAGTAGTTGATTGAGGTTTCGATTGTAAGCAGAGACCGCGGCAGCTTGCCGCTCCGGGGGCTCCGGAGGGCGGAGTGTGACCGCACAAGGAGGGGGCTCCGGACTCTGGCGGGGCGGTTCTTGGGGTGCATAGACTGGCAGGACAATCGTGCGGGCTTGCCGCAGGTTGGCCCGTGCGGATCACCTAAATTCAAGGAAGAATCATGGCCCGCACAACCCAGAATTCAGGAAAAGTACAGCTCCGTACCGCCATTGGGTTCATTGCACTCATGGGGTTGTTGGCACCTGTCCTCCCGGCCTCGGCGTCGCCGCCGGAAGACTCAGTCATTGTGCTCAAGGGCGCCACCTCCGCCGAGGGGATCGCCGCCGGCAGCGGAACCACGTTCTACGCCGGAGACCTTGCACTTGGGGACATTTACCGCGGCGACATCCGTGAAGGCAAAGCGCGGTTGTTCATCGACGTATCCGAATTTGATACGCAGCCGAGGGCCGCCGTCGGGATGAAGGCCGATACGCGAAACAACCTGCTGTTTGTAGCGGGCGGCGGCACGGGCAAGGCGTTCGTCTATGACACTGAATCAGGCGAGCCGGTGGATGACTTCACGCTGGCTCCGGGGTTCATTAATGACGTCGCCCTGACGCGGGACGGCGCCTGGTTCACGAACTCGGCCGCTGGCGAGCTCTACTTCCTCCCCGTGGGCAGGCACGGCGAGCTGGGCACTGTTGAGATCCTGCCGCTGTGCGGGCCGGCTGCCGAGCTGACTCCGGGCTTCGACCTCAACGGCATTGCCGCCGCCAAGGGCGGCCGGGTCCTGATCGTGGCTCATTCGAACAACAGGGCCCTCTACACCGTCGACCCGGAGACCGGCGATAGTGCCTTGATCGAGGGTGTGGATGTGCCGAATGTTGACGGCATCCTGGTCCGGGGCCATACCGTCTGGGCGGTGCAGAACTTCCTGAACCAGATCGTCCGGATTGACCTCTCCAACGATCTCTCCTCCGGCGAGATCGAGGACACCATCACCAGTCCCCACTTCGATGTTCCCACCACGGTTGCGCGGTTCGGGAACACCCTGGCTGCCGTGAATGCACAGTTCATGCGGCCGGCCAGCCCCCACGAAGTGGTGCTGGTGCCGGCCCGCGATTAGGCCGCTTACGTAGGGACGGTGCTGCCCCGCTTGAGCGGTGCGGGGCAGCACCGCTCGTGCGGGGCCGGGCAGCTGATGTCACGTGCGTTGATGCCACGGCCGACGGCGGGTGGCAGGGTTGCCCGTCAGCGGTCGCCCAAGGTACCGCCGAGCGGCGGGATGGTGCCGTCGTCGTCCGGTTTCTTGACCTTGCGTTGGGCCGCGCTGCGGATCTCGCCCTCTGCCGAGCCGTCCGACTCGCCCTCAAGATCGACCATCCCGCCGGTCTGGTCGAACGGGTGCGTGTACCGGTTGTACGCCGACGGCTCGCCCTCGGGGACGGATTCCCGCCAGGCGCCCGTGGCATGGCCCTCGTGTTCGATGAATTCCTTGAACTTCTTCAGGTCGTGCTCCGCCTGGCGGGCCACGACGTGGAGGAGGTCGCCCACCTTCTCCACCATGCCCTCCGGCTGGTACTCCAAGGTGAGGGAGAGCTCGGTCTTGTTGCCGCCCGCGTCGGAGAATTCCACGGCACCGGAGTTCGTGGCCCCTTCGGTGGACGCCCACTCGATCCTGCGGTCCGGGATCTGCTCCACGATGGTGGCTTCCCACTGACGGCGGACCCCGGCGATATGGGCCACCCACTTCAGGCGGTCGGCACTGAGCTGGGTCACGCTCTCCACGCCACCCATGAACTGCGGAAAATCCTCGAACTGGGTCCACTGGTTGTAGGCGGTGCTGACCGGCACGTCAACCACAATCCGCTTCTCGACTTTGCTGCTCACAACGTCTCCTTTGACTGGAACGGTCTGATGACAAACTGAATACAGTCAGTATGCTTACCTATCGCCGTTGCGGGCAAGGCGTCAGAGGTAGGGCGTCAGTGGCAAGGCTTCAGGGGCGCGTGGGCCAGAGGGGAGTGAGACGGCGGTTAGTCGTCGTCTGTGTCGGCGCCTTCGGCGGGTTCCTGGGAGTGCACTCGGATGTCGGTGGGGTCCGCCAACTCGTCCCCTTCGGCCGGAGCCTCGCTGTGGATGCGCTGCGCCACGACTGGTTTTTCCTTCATCTCAACCGCTCCTATGGTGTGTGGAATGTGCCTCAACCATCATTCAGCGCCTCCCGAAGCGGGGTGTCAAGAACCCTTCCAGAGCTCTGGCGGCGGCACGTGTTCTGTGCTGGACTGGGGGCGCACTGTGCCCGCTTCATCCTGTATAGCTCTACGGCCAGCCGGTTCTGCCGGCTGTTGGGAAGGAACAATCTCATGGCAACGCAGAAAATTGGATACTTCGTGGGGAGCCTGGCCACCGGCTCCATCAACCGCACACTCGCCAAGGCCCTCATCAAGCTGGCCCCGGCGGACCTTGAATTCACGGAGATCCCTATTAAGGACCTGCCCCTCTACAGCTACGACTACGACGCCGATTTCCCGCCGGCAGGCCGCGCCCTCAAGGAAGCGATCGAGGCCTCGGACGGCATCCTGTTTGTGTCCCCCGAATACAACCGCTCCATTCCGGGAGCGCTCAAGAATGCCATCGACTGGGCGTCGCGGCCCTGGGGCACCAACTCCTTCGCGCGCAAGCCCACCGGCATCATCGGTGCCTCGCCGGGCAGTATCGGCACGGCGGTGATGCAGTCCTCCATGCGGAGTGTGCTGAGCTTCCTGGACGCCCCCCAATTGAACGCCCCGGAAGTGTACATTCACTTCAAGCCGGGCGTCTTTGGCGACGACGGCGAGGTCCGGGATGAGGGCACAGCCAAGTTCCTGCGGCACTACATGGAGGAATACAGCGCGTTCGTCCAGCGGGTACTGGCCGCCAATGCGCCGGGCCACATCGGCGATCCTGAGCCGGATCCGGACAAGCTTTCACGGTAGTCCAGCCTTCCCAAGCCCACAGGCTCAGTCCAGGGGAAGGGTGACCGTCACGGTGGTGCCCTCCCCTGGCTTCGAACAGACGCTGACCGTGCCGCCGGCTTCATGTACTGCCACGGACATCAGCCGCAACCCGTAGCCGTGGTTCTTGCCGCTTAACGCGAGGTCGCAGTCAAAGCCCGTGCCGTCGTCGGACACCACAAGGCGGATGCCGTGGTCAACGGCGGACAACTGGACGGTGAGCTCGGCAGCGTCGGAGTACTTGAAGGCGTTGCTCAGCGCTTCGCGGGCCGATTGGTAGAGGAGGGACGCGCAGTCCGCCGGGATCTCGATGCCCCAGTGCGGAGTATCCCAGCGGACTGCCGTTCCTTGCTGACGGAGGGGTCCGGTCAGCCGGTCAATGCAACCGGCCAGCCCCAAAGTGTGGAAGTCGAGCGGGTGGTGATCAGTGATCAGTCCTCCCACCGCGACGACCTCGTCCAGAGCTGATTCCTTCCCCATGAATCTTCCTGCTTCCCCGCCGTATTCTTGTGGTGATAAATCCAGCGTGGACCGCCAACTGCATGAGTTGCCAAGGGTTGGCTCAAGGTTGGATCAATTTTTCGGGGAAGATTCCGTGTTGTTTTACGGGTGTCGTCCCAAGGCCGGCAGCCGGACGAGTTTCAACGCCACATCGACGTCGGGGCGGAGGTCGCGGTCCTGGCTGGCAGCCGGCAGCGTAAATCCGGTTTCGAGGGTTCTCCTGAGCAGTGGATTGCTGAACTCGGACGTTTTCCGTCCCTGCATCCGCAGTGCCCGCGCTGAACACACCAATTCAACGGCCGTCATGGTCGCCAGCGCCTGGACGGTGGAGTCCAGCCGGGATGCCGCCAGGCTGGCGAAGCTGGCGTCTTCCTCGGCGCCGAGGGACAGGACCACTGTCTGCAGGCTCACGGGCTGGGCGTTGGCGCGGACAAGCCCCGCGGCGGCTGCAGCTACGTATTCGAGCATCATGACGCCGGATTGGCCGGAATCGTCGGCTGCCAGGAACCGGTTGAGACCCGTGAAAGCGGGGTCGCAGAGCAGGTCTATCCGGCGGAGGTTGGTGGCGCAGGCCGTCCCCAGGGCCAAGTGCAGTGCGTCTATCCGCCTGGCAAGGGTTGTCATCTGGAAGAGGCCGTGATGGGCCACCCCGTTGGTCCCGTCGGTCTCAGAGCCGAAGACCATCGGGTTCTCGTGGCCGGCAACCACAAGCCGGTTCAGGAGCAATTCAAGCGAGGCAAGCTCCTCCGTGACCGCCCCGAGGACCTGCGGCAAAGTGCGCAGACAGTACGGATCCTGGATCCGGGCGGCCACGCCGGTCCCAGCCACCAGCCCGTGAAGTGTCGCCGCCATTTCCCCCACGGCAGGCGAATCGGACGCCCGGGCCACTTCAGGGCTGAACGCTTCCGGATTGCCTGACATCGCGGTGAAGGACAGAGCACTCACCAGCGTGAGGTTCTCCACCAGGACGGCAAGTTTCTGATGGCCCAGCACAGCCTGGGCAATGGTGAGCGCGCTGGAACTGATGAATGGCAGGGCATCCTCCGTGGCCCAGCCGTGGAGCGCTTCGGGGATGATGCCGCCGCCCATCGTTGGCCGCTCGCCCAGGAGCGTGAGCGCCGTCCCGGCCAAGGCCGGCAGGTCGGCTGTCCCGATCCCGCCGAATTCCCGCACCTCCGGCAAAGCATCACGGTTCAACATCTCCACGAGCGCTTCTGCTATGGCCGGGTTGATGCCGGAGGCACCCGCCGCCAGCTGGGAGAGCCGGATCACCAGCATCGCCCGCACGGTTTCACGGTCGAGGGCCCGCCCGGCATCCACCGCATGGCTGCGCAGGAGATTCAGCCCATGCAGGTCCATCCCAGTATCCGTAGGATCCAGCGTGACGGCGCGGTTGGCGCCGACCCCGGTGGAACGCCCATAAACGGGCCGGGCTCGGGCGGTTGCCCGCGCCGACCGCTGGGATGCCGCCATCCGTTCAACGGCCGACGGCGACAGCGTCACCCGGGTGCCCCCGGCAGCCACCTTGGTGATATCGGCCAGACGCAGCCATGTGCCGTCGATTTCAATCATGGACTGATTCTTTCTCTGGGCCGGTGATCGAGCTTGTCGAGATCCAGGTCTCGCTCCCCGCCAGCCCGACCACCGAACGGTTCGGTTACCGGGTTTCTTGCATGGGGATGCGGACGCCGCGTTCTTTGGCGACGTCGGTGGCGCGGTTGTAGCCGGCGTCGGCGTGGCGGATGACGCCCATGCCGGGGTCGTTGGTGAGGAGG